>CANGUJ010000010.1 GCA_947456845.1 Burkholderiales bacterium
CGCCTCGCCCACCTCGTCAAGGACGCCACCCGCGCCTTCGTGCGCGCCTTGCAGATGCGGCTGCTCGAGCACTCGGTGTCGTTCGGCCACTGGGCCTTCCTGCGGGTGCTGTGGGTGCGCGACGGCATCACCCAGCGCGAATTGAGCGAAGAGGCGGGGGTGATGGAGCCGACCACCCATGCGGCCCTGAACGCGATGGAGAAACTCGGTTATGTCGAGCGCCGGCGGCGCGAGGGCGATCGTCGCAACGTGCATGTCCACCTGACGGCCGCCGGGCGGCGGCTCAAGTCGCGCCTGGTGCCAGTGGCGGTGGAAGTCAACGACGCCGCGGTCAGGGGTGTCGCGCCCGAGGATATCGCCGCAGCCAGGCGCGTGCTGCTGGCGGTCATTGAAAACCTCGCGGTCGATGACGCGGCCGGCGCACGCAAGCTGCCCTCGACGCGGGAGTGGGGCCGGCGCCGCGCACCCGCTGCGCGGGCGCGGCGTCGCGTGGTAACTTCCGGCTCCTGAAATCCTGCAACCGAAAGCGTGACGCGCATGAGCGAATGGACCCAGGTGGCCAGCGCCGCCGATGTGCCCGACCAGGGTACCCTGCCGGTCAATCTGTCCGGCGATCCGGTATGCCTCTACAACCTCGATGGCGCCATCTACGCCACCCATGACATCTGCTCGCACGGCAACGCCAATTTGTCCGAGGGCTTCGTCGTCGAGGGCCAGATCGAGTGCCCGTTCCACCAGGGCATGTTCGACATCAAGACCGGAGCCGCCACCGCGGCGCCTTGCACGGTGGCAGTACGCACCTACCCGGTGAAGGTGGAAAACGGCGTGGTCTGGTTGAAGAAGGCATAGGCCGCATGTCCTACATCGGGCTGGCGCCAGGCATGCGCCGCGAAATCACCGCCACCAAGCACTGGTTCCAGGCGATGGACAACTTCACCCGGGTGTTCGCCATTCGCCCGGGCGAAAAGGTGCTGATCCTGGCCGACCCGCTGCTCGATACGCGCGTGATCGACGCGGTGATCGGCATCGCCAACGCGCGCGGCGCGCAGGTACGGGTCTACATGGAGCCTTCCACCCGCGTGACAGCCATGCCCGAGGCGGCCAAGCCGCTGCTCGAGTCGGCCGATTTCGTGGTTTCCACCTGGTTCTGCTCCATCATCGACCCGTTCTGCATCGCCATGCGCCAGCGCGGCCAGCGCTGGGTGAAGATCACCTACTTCCGCAACCTCGACCTGCTGGAGACGCCGCAGGGACGCTTCCCGGTGGAGTTGGTCGGCGAAATCATCCGCGCGACCGCGCGCGCCATGCCGGACGCGGATTTCACGCTGCAGTGGAGCGATGTGCGCGGCAGCGACTTTTGCATCGGCTACACGCGCGAGATGCGCAACAACCTGTTGGCCGGCAACCGTTGGCGCGGCCGCATGCTCGCCGACGAGCCGGGGTGCTATGTGCACTACCTGCCCACCCACGGCCCCAACCTGTGGGATCGCACCGCGCACAAGAACGACAACGCGGCGCCGGTCGCCATGAGCGGCACCATTTACCCGACCTGGGCGGTGGGCTTCGAGAAGCCGTGGAGCGAACGCATCGGCTGCCGCTTCGAGGGCGACACCATTGTCGAGGTGACCGGCGAGTCCGATATCGCGAAGGTCCTGCGTACGATGCTCCTGGGCGGCCGCCTGATCGAGCTGGGCTGCGGTTTCAACCCCAAGGCACCGCGCCACACCGTGTATCCGGCCGGATCCAACAATCCCGGCGCGCTGCATTTCGGCATCGATCTGGCCAGGCCGGACGAATACATCCGGCGCGTCATGCCGGACTGGGAGGAGCCGCCGGTGCACATGGACTTAGTCACCCTCGATTCCACCGTCGAGTCGATCACGGCGAACGCGCGCCAGCGTTTGCTCGACGGCGGGTTTCTCACCGCCTTGCGCGATCCGGCGGTGGTCGTGGCGGCCGCCGTGTACGGTGACCCGATCGCACTTCTGGAGACCGAGACATGAACCCGACCCGACGACATCACCTCAGGCAGTTGGCAGCGCTGGGCGTGGGCACCGGACTAGCGCGCTTTGCGCTCGCGCAGGGCGCCTGGCCGACCCGGCCGTTGAAGATGCTGGTGCCGTTTCCGTCCGGCGGCACGGCCGACGTGCTGTGCCGCCTGCTCGCCCAGCGCCTGCAGGATGCGCTCGGCCAGTCGGTGGTGGTCGACAACAAGCCGGGCGCCGCCGGCAACATCGGCAGCGAGATCGCCGCCAAGTCGCCGGCCGACGGTTACAACTTCATGTACGCGCCCATCGGCACCCACGGCGGCATCAACCTCGCCCTGTATCCCAAGCTGGCTTACGACCCGGTCAAGGATTTCGCGCCGATCGCGCTGGCGCACACCCTGCCGAACGTACTGATCGTCAACAACGACCTGCCGGTGAAATCGGTGGCCGAGCTGATCGCCTGGCTCAAGGCCAACCCCGGAAAGGCCAATTTCGCCTCCAGCGGCAATGGCGGGATCTCCCACCTCGGGGCCGAACTGTTCAAGAGCATGACCGGCGTGGTGATGACGCATGTGCCCTACAAGGGCGGCGCGGCCGCCCTCACCGACGTGATCGCCGGCCGCGTGCAGCTGATGTTCGAGACCGCCCCCAATGCGCTTTCCCACTACCGGGCCGGCCGCGTGCGCGCGCTCGGCGTCTCTTCGGCCCGGCGTACCGGATCGGCGCCGGAATTGCCGACCATCGGCGAGACGGTGCCCGGCTATGAGGTCACCACCTGGACCGCGCTGTACGCGCCGGCCGGCACGCCGCGCGAGGTCGTCCAGCGCGTGGCATCCGAAATGGTCAAGCTGGCCAGGACCAAGGATTACACGGAGCGGCTGGCGCAGCTTGGTTCGGATGCGCCGGAGTCGTCGCCCGAGCATCTGGCCGCTTTCATGCAGGGCGAGATCGCCAAGTGGGGCAAGCTGGTCAAGGACACCGGCGCGAAGATCGACTGACCGTGCCTGTCAAACAACAAGGAGCGAGCGGAACATGATGCGCAGCGAACTGGGTTACAGCACCCGCGAGAACATCTACGTGCAGGGGCGCGACCTGTGTGGCGAACTCCTGGGCCACGTCGATCTGGGCGCGATGGCCTTCCTGCAACTGACCGGGCGCATGCCCGGCGCCAACGAGGCGCGCATGTTCAACGCCCTGGCCATCACGCTGGTCGAACACGGCATCACGCCCTCGGCGATCGCCGCGCGCATGACTTACGCCGGCGCGCCCGAGGCGCTGCAGGGCGCGGTGGCCGCTGGTCTCGCCGGTCTGGGCACCGTCTTCGCCGGCACCTCGGAGGGGGCCGCGCGCATCCTGCGCCAGGCGCTGGCCGATCCGGCGGACACCCGCTCGCTGGACGAGCGCGCTGAGGCGATCGTTGCGCGTTCCGCGGCCGAGGGCTGGCAGATCCCGGGCATGGGACACCCCATCCACCGTCCGGTCGACCCGCGCACGGTGCGCCTGTTCGCCATTGCGGAGGAAACGGGCTTCAAGGGGCGCTACGTCGAGATGATGCTGGCCATCCACCGCGCGATGGAAAAGCACAAGGGGCGTGCTATCACCCTGAACGCCACCGGGGCGATGGGCGCGCTGTGCTGTGAACTCGGGCTGCCGGTGGAAGCCTGCCGCGGCATCGCCGTGATGGCGCGCGCCATCGGTCTGGTCGGGCACATCCTCGAGGAGATCCGCTCGCCCATGGCCATCGAGCTGTGGCAGAAGGTCGAGCACGAGGTATCGGTGCCGCCGGAGCAGCGCGGCAAGGCGGCCTGAGCCCGGGGCGGCGCGGCCAATATAATCCGCTGCTGCACCACCTCCCGATACCGGTGCGTCGCGAACCGCACCGCCCAACGCACGCGAGCCTATTCCGATGAAAATCTGCCGCTTCAATGACAACTGCCTCGGCGTCGTGGAGGGCGATACCGTCCTCGACGTGAGCGCCGCGCTGGATGTGATTCCGCCGATGCGCTACCCGGCGCCCCTGGGCGACCAGTTCATCGCCCATTTCCCCGCCGTGCGGGAGCGCATCGCCGCGCTTGCGGCCGGCGCGCCACGCCTTGCGCTGGCGCAGGTGAAACTGCTTGCGCCGGTCGGCAACCCGACCAAGATCATCAACGCGCCGATCAATTATGTGAAGCACATCAACGAGTCGAACGCGGATCCCAACATCAAGCACGGGCGCACCAATATCACCCACATTTCGGACTGGGGCCTGTTCTTGAAGGCCACCAGCAGCCTGGTCGGCTTTGGTGCGGAGGTGCAGCTGCTGTATCCGGACCGGCGCAATGATCATGAACTGGAGCTGGCCGTGATCATCGGCAAGCAGGGCCGCAACATCGCCGAAGCGGATGCGCGCAGCCATGTGGTGGCCTACTCGCTGGGCCTGGACATGACCACCCGCGGCAAGGAGTTGTTGTCATGGCGCAAGTCCGCCGACACCTATGCGGTGCTCGGGCCCTGGCTCACCACCGCGGACGAGGTGGGCGATCCCAACAAGCTCGACCTGGTCCTCAAGGTCAACGGCGAAGTCCGCCAGAGCGCCAACACCAGCGACCTGGTCTACAACGTCGACAAGCTGATCTCGTGGGCGAGCGAGAAGTACACCCTTTATCCTGGCGACATCATCCTCACCGGCACGCCCGAAGGCGTGGGCCCCGTGGTGCCCGGCGACGTGATGGATTGCTACATAGAGAACGTCGGCCGCGGCGCAATGCGCGTGGCGTCCCGATACGGCTGAGCGGAGCTTGCCGGGTGCGTGTTGGGCCGACCCAGCGCGGATCGCTGCCCGCGCCGGCCTAGAGGCGGATGCGTGCCGCCAGCTCGCGCAGGGCGACGATACCCGGTTCCTTGCGCGGCCAGGTAAGTTCGACACCGTCGGCGGCATGGCGCGGCAGCACGTGCATGTGAAGGTGCGGCACGGTTTGCCAGCCGGCCGGTCGGTTTGCCTGCAAGAGCGTGATGCCCTCCGGGCTGAAGGCCGCCTGCACCGCTCGGGCGATGCGGTGCGCGGCCGCCATCAACGCTTCCGCGGTGGCCAAGTCGGCATCGAGAATGGTTTCGAAGGGTGCGATGCTGGCCACGATCACATGGCCGGGGTTGACCTGGCCTGCATCCATGAAGGCGAACACCCATTCGTCCTCGTAGATCTTGGCGCAAGGCAGATCGCCGCGGTGTAGGCGGGTAAAGATGGTGTCGGCCATGCCGGTGGTCCTCGGGTTGGTGAGCGGACCGTCATGTTAAGTAGTTCGGCACCGTCCGCGCGGCAACGGCCGGGATTGCTGATCCCGTCGACTTCGCGAATCCATGGTGCGCACCCATGCGCTGATGTGCATTTTCCAGGCAGAACGCGCGGCGCGGCCATCCGTGAGCATGATGGTGCCTATACGCCAGGGGGAATTCGAAGCGTTTCGTACGCTGCGGCGCAACAGCATGATTCACAAGAGCAAGCGCTGACTTATCTCAGATCACACAGAAGGTACGCAATCATTGACCGACGTCTTGGGTGCTGTGGCGCCGCATCGGCGCCACGGGAAAGTGCTTATCCACAGACTCTTATATAAGACTCGGTTGATGCGCGGAAATTTATCCCCTATAATCTTTAGGCTTTGCGTCTGCGCCCGGATATTCAAGGTGTAGTCGCGCAGACGAAAAGACTCCGCCTATCGGGCAAGTGCCGGGCAACCCGTGATCTGGACGCCTCTCAAGATCGTCGGCCTGCAGGTGATCGCAGGCGTGGCGCTTGCCGGAATGTGGTGGGCCTTCAAGGGGGTTCAGGCCGCCATGTCGGCCATCCTTGGCGCGGCGGTCTGTTTCGTCCCCGGAGCACTCTTCGCGTTGCGCCTGGCGCGGGCAGGAGTCAGGCAGGATGGTTATGTGTTCGCCTTTTTCCTGGGTGAAGGCATAAAGGTCTTGCTCTCGGTCGCGCTGTTCGGTTTGATCGCGGCCGGGGTTCCCGATGCGGACTGGTTGGCATTGCTGACCAGTTTCATCGCGGTGTTGCAAGTGTATGTATTTGGTTTGTTGCTGACATCCCGTTAAGGCTAGGTTGAGGCGGGCTGCCGGTTTTCGATAACCGCGGGTTCTAAGCGAATTCTTCAGAGTTCACCACAGAGTTCACCATTATGGCAGCCGGCGCAGAAGCTCCCACCTCGTCCGAATACATCGTCCATCACCTACAGCACCTGCAGAGCGCCAAGCAGGGGTTCATCATCGACATGAGCGTGGTCAACTGGGACACGATCTTCTGGTCGATCGCCATGGGCCTGGTGACCTTGTTCGTGCTTATGAAGGCGGCCTCGAAGGCGTCCTCCGGCGTGCCCGGCCGCTTCCAGGCCGCCATCGAGATCTTGGTGGAGATGGTCGAGTCGCAGTCCAAGGGCATCATCCCGCACGGCGACCGCAGCTTTATCGCGCCACTGGCGCTCACCGTGTTTGTGTGGGTGTTCTTCATGAACTCCCTGGACTTCCTGCCGGTCGATCTTCCGCACTACATTTTTGCCTGGACCGGGCTGGACCACTACATCCATTACCATCGCATCGTGCCGACGGCCGACCTCAACGGCACCATCGGCATGTCCCTGGGCGTGCTCGTGCTCATGCTTTACTACAACGTGAAGATCAAGGGCGCCGGTGGCTTCGTGCATGAGCTGTTCTGCGCCCCGTTCGGCGCGCATCCTGCCCTCTGGGTTCCCAATTTCGCGCTGAACCTGATCGAGTTCGCGGCAAAGACCGTTTCGCTGGGCATGCGGTTGTTCGGCAACATGTTCGCCGGCGAACTGATCTTCCTTCTCATCGCGCTGCTTGGCGCCACCGGGGTGTGGTGGCTGTGGGGCATGCACCTGGTGGCGGGCGCGATCTGGGCAATCTTCCACATACTGATTGTCGTGCTGCAGGCATTCATCTTCATGATGCTGACCCTGGTGTACCTGGGCCAGGCGCATGAAGGCCATTGATTCGCACCAGTTCCCGTAGTTTTTCTTTCAATCCATCTGTCACACAAAACAAGGAGTCATCATGACTAACGTTGGTCTCGTAGCTCTCGCCGCCGGTCTGATCATTGGCCTGGGCGCCATCGGTGCTTGTATCGGCATCGGCCTGATGGGCGGCAAGTACATCGAAGCCTCGGCGCGCCAGCCCGAGCTGATGGACAAGCTGCAAACCAAGATGTTCCTGCTGGCCGGCCTGATCGACGCCGCGTTCCTGATCGGCGTCGGCATTGCCATGATGTTCGCCTTCGCCAACCCGTTCAAAGGCTGATCGGTCTCTCCCTGAACCTCTCCTAGGGAGTTCGAGATGAATCTCAACGCCACATTCATCGCCCAGCTGATCGTGTTCTTCGTGCTCGCGTGGGTCACCATGACCTACGTATGGCCGCCGATCATGAAGGCACTGGACGAGCGCGCCGCCAAGATCGCCGACGGCCTGGCGGCTGCCGACCGCGGCAAGGCGGAGTTGGCCGAGGCCAACAAGCGCGTCGAAGCCGAGCTCGCGAAATCGCGCGCCGAGAACCAGGCGCGCATGGCCGACGCGGAGAAGCAGGCCGCTCACCTGATCGAGGAGGCCAAGAAGGCCGCCGAGGCGGAGAAGGCGCGCATCCTCGCCCAGGCCAAGGCCGAAGCCGAGCAGGAGGCGCAACGCGCCAAGGACGCCCTGCGCAATGCGGTCGCCGAACTGGCCGTCAGGGGCGCCGAGCAGATCCTGCGCCGCGAAATCAACGCGCAGGCGCATGCCGACCTCCTCGGTCAGCTCAAGGCGCAACTGTAAGGAAGGGCAGCCATGGCCGAACTCTCCACCATCGCCCGGCCCTACGCCGAAGCTGCGTTCCGCGTTGCCCGCAGTGCCGGTAGCGGCGCCGACCTGAACGCGTGGAACGCCCTTGTGGCGGAATTGGCGACGGTTGCCAGCACCCCTGAAATGCGCGCGCTGGTGCTCGATCCCAACCTCACGCCGGATGCCATCTATGGCGTGTTTGCCGGCGTCGTCAAGTCGCCGCTGGGCACCGAGGCGCAGAATTTCCTGCGCCTCGTGATCGAAAACGACCGAGTCGCCGCCCTGCCGGAAGTGGCGGTTCAGTTCGCCGCGCTCAAGAACCGGCTGGAGGGTGCGGCCGATGCGGAAATCGCTTCGGCATTTCCGCTCAGCGACGCGCAGGTGAACGAGCTCATGGTAGGCCTGACCAAGAAGTTCGGCGGTCTGCAACTGAAGGCCCGCGTCAAGATCGAGCCCGAGCTCATCGGCGGCGTGCGCATCACCGTCGGCGACGAAGTGTTCGACACCTCCGTGCGCGCCCAACTCGAGCGCATGCGCACTACCCTGACGGCCGCCTGATCGCCGCCCGCGACCCGAAAAGAATCCAGGAGTCACTCTCATGCAACTCAATCCTTCCGAAATCAGCGAACTGCTGAAAAGCCGCATCGCCGGCCTGGGCAACGCCACCGACGTGCGTACCCAGGGCACGGTGGTATCCGTCACCGACGGCATCTGCCGCGTGCACGGCCTGTCCTCCGCGATGCAGGGCGAGATGCTCGAATTCCCGGGCAACACCTTCGGCCTGGCGTTGAACCTCGAGCGCGACTCCGTCGGCGCGGTGGTTCTGGGCGCCTACGAGCACATCAAGGAAGGCGATATCGTCAAGGCCACCGGCCGCATTCTCGATGTGCCGGTCGGACCCGAACTGCTGGGTCGCGTGGTCAACGCGCTGGGCGAGCCGATCGACGGCAAGGGCCCGGTCGCCGCCCGTGAGCGCGACATCATCGAAAAAGTGGCGCCGGGCGTGATGTGGCGCAAGTCGGTGGACCAGCCGGTGCAGACCGGCCTGAAGTCGATCGACGCGATGGTGCCGGTCGGCCGCGGCCAGCGTGAACTGATCATCGGCGACCGCCAGACCGGCAAGACCGCGGTGGCCGTCGATACCATCATCAACCAGAAGGGCAAGGACCTGCTCTGCATCTACGTCGCGATCGGCCAGAAGGCATCCACCATCGCCAACGTGGTGCGCAAGCTGGAGGAAAACGGCGCGATGGCCTACACCATCGTGGTGGCTGCCACCGCCTCCGAGTCCGCCGCGATGCAGTTCATCGCACCGTATTCCGGCTGCACCATGGGCGAGTACTTCCGCGACCGCGGCCAGGATGCCCTGATCATCTACGACGACCTGACCCGCCAGGCCTGGGCCTACCGCCAGATCTCGCTGCTGTTGCGCCGCCCGCCGGGCCGCGAAGCTTATCCTGGAGACGTCTTCTACCTGCACTCGCGCCTGCTTGAGCGCGCCGCGCGCGTCAACGTGGAATGGGTCGAGCGCTTTACCAAGGGCGAGGTCAAGGGCAAGACCGGTTCGCTGACCGCGCTGCCGGTCATCGAAACCCAGGGCGGCGACGTGTCCGCCTTTGTGCCCACCAACGTGATCTCGATCACCGACGGCCAGATCTTCCTGGAAACCGACCTGTTCAACGCCGGCATCCGCCCCGCCATCAACGCCGGTATCTCGGTTTCGCGGGTGGGCGGTTCTGCACAGACGAAGATCATGAAGCGCAAGGACACCGGCGCTGGCGTGCGTCTGGCCCTGGCCCAGTACCGCGAGCTGGCCGCGTTTGCGCAGTTCGCCTCCGACCTTGACGAAGCCACCCGCAAGCAGCTCGAGCGCGGCCGCATGGTCACCGAGCTGATGAAGCAGGTGCAGTACGCGCCGATGGAAGTCTGGGAGATGGCGTTGACGCTGTTCGCGGTCAACAACAACTACATGGATGATGTCGAAGTCAAGAACGCGCTCTCGTTCGAGAAGAACCTGCGCGAATACGTGCGGACCAAGCACGCCGGCCTCGTTGCCTCCATCGCGAAGGCCGCCAATCTGTCGGCCGACGACGAGAAGGCGCTGCACGCGGCCATCGCCGAGTTCAAGAAGAGCGGCACGTACTAAGACTCGGGGAGAGTTGCCATGGCGGGCAGCAAGGAAATTCGGACCAAGATCAAGAGCGTGCAAAACACGCGCAAGATCACCAAGGCGATGGAGATGGTCGCCGCCTCGAAGATGCGGCGCGCGCAGGAGCGCATGCGCGCTGCTCGTCCATACGGTGACAAGGTGCGCAACATCGCGGCCCACATGTCGCAGGCCAATCCGGAATACCGGCATCCTTTCCTGGTCAAGCGCGACCAGGTCAAGACCGCCGGCGTGATCCTGATCACGACCGACAAGGGTCTGTGTGGCGGCCTGAACACCAACGTGCTGCGCCTGGCCACCAACAAGCTCAAGGAACTCGAGTCGGCCGGTGCGAAGATCGAAACCACCGCCATCGGCAACAAGGGCTTCGGCTTCCTGAACCGGATCGGTGCCAAGGTGGTGTCACACGCCATCCAGATCGGTGACAAACCGCACCTCGACAAGCTGATCGGGCCGGTCAAGGTGCAGTTGGACGCCTACGCCGAGGGCCGTATCGACGTTGTCTATCTGGCCTATACCCGCTTCATCAATACCATGAAGCAGGAGCCGGTCATCGAGCAGCTACTGCCGCTGACCGCCGACAAGTTCGAACAGACCGAGGCCGAGAAGAAGGCCTACGGCTGGGACTATATCTATGAACCGGACGCCAAGTCGGTGGTTGACGAATTGCTGGTGCGCTATGTCGAGGCTATCGTCTACCAAGCCGTCACCGAGAACATGTCCTCCGAGCAATCGGCACGCATGGTGGCGATGAAATCCGCGTCGGACAACGCCAAGAAGGTCATCGACGACCTGCAGCTCACCTACAACAAGGCGCGCCAGGCTGCGATCACCAAAGAGCTGTCGGAAATCGTCGGCGGCGCCGCGGCGGTCTGACGCCGCCCCACACGAATTCAAAAGCATACGAGGCTTAAATCATGAGTCAAGGTCAAATCGTTCAGTGCATCGGCGCGGTGGTAGACATCCAGTTCCCGCGCGATTCCATGCCCAAGGTGTATGACGCGCTCAAGCTCATGCCGAGCGAGAGCAACAAGCTCGTCGAGCAGGGCCTGACCTTCGAGGTCGAGCAACTGCTGGGCGACGGCGTCGCGCGTACCATCGCCCTGGGCTCCACCGACGGCCTGCAGCGCGGCATGGCGGTGGCCGGTACCGGCGAGCCGATCCAGGTGCCGGTCGGTGCGGGCACCCTCGGCCGGGTGATGGATGTGCTGGGGCGGCCGATCGACGAGCGCGGCCCGATCCAGGGCGACGAGCGTCGTTCCATCCACGCCGCCGCGCCGAAATTCGATGAACTGTCGCCCTCGGTCGAGCTGCTCGAGACCGGCATCAAGGTGATCGACCTGATCTGCCCGTTCGCCAAGGGCGGCAAGATCGGCCTGTTCGGCGGCGCCGGCGTCGGCAAGACCGTGAACATGCTCGAACTCATCAACAACATCGCCAAGGCGCGCAGCGGCTTGTCCGTGTTCGCCGGCGTGGGTGAGCGCACCCGCGAGGGCAACGACTTCTATCACGAAATGTCGGACGCCAACGTGATCGTGCAAGACGACCTGTCCAAGTCCAAGGTCGCGATGGTGTTCGGCCAGATGAACGAACCGCCGGGCAACCGCCTGCGCGTGGCGCTCTCTGGCCTGACCATGGCCGAGAAGTTCCGCGACGAAGGCAAGGACATCCTGTTCTTCGTCGACAACATCTACCGCTACACCCTGGCCGGTACTGAAGTGTCGGCGCTGCTGGGCCGGATGCCTTCCGCGGTGGGTTACCAGCCGACGCTGGCCGAGGAAATGGGCAAGCTGCAGGAACGCATCACCTCGACCAAGGTCGGCTCGATCACCTCGATCCAGGCCGTGTACGTCCCCGCGGACGACCTGACCGACCCGTCGCCCGCCACCACCTTCGCCCACCTCGACGCCACCGTCGTGTTGTCGCGTGACATCGCCTCGCTGGGCATCTATCCCGCGGTCGATCCGCTGGACTCCACCAGCCGCCAGGTCGATCCCAACACCATCGGCGAGGAGCACTATAACGTGACCCGTCGCGTGCAGGCCACCCTGCAGCGCTACAAGGAGCTGCGCGACATCATCGCCATTCTGGGCATGGACGAGCTCTCCCCTGAAGACAAGTTGGCGGTGTCGCGCGCGCGCAAGATCCAGCGTTTTCTGTCGCAACCCTTCCACGTCGCCGAAGTGTTCACCGGCTCTCCGGGCAAGTACGTCTCGCTGGCCGACACCATCCGCGGCTTCAAGATGATCGTCGACGGCGAGTGCGACGCGCTGCCCGAACAGGCCTTCTACATGGTCGGTACCATCGAGGAAGCGTTCGAAAAAGCCAAGGGCATGCAATAAGTGTTCGGCCAAAAGTGAAAACCTACTTTTGGCCGGGCCGAATCGCATGGAATCGCCGGCGGAGCCGGTCGATTCCATGTCTGAAGTGCGACGAAAAAGCATTGTGAGGTACGCAGAATGTCCACGATCCACGTAGACGTCGTCAGCGCCGAGGAGTCGATCTTCTCGGGCGAGGCGAAGTTTGTCGCCCTGCCGGGCGAGGCGGGCGAGCTGGGGATCTACCCCAAGCACACCCCCTTGATCACCCGCATCAAGCCGGGCGCGGTGCGTATCCAGCGCGCCGACAACGACGAAGAGGAATTCGTGTTCGTCGCCGGCGGCATTCTCGAGATTCAGCCCGATGTCGTGACCGTCCTGGCCGACACCGCCATTCGCGGGCACGATCTCGACGAAGCCAAGGCCACCGAAGCGTTGAAGCAGGCCGAGGAAGCGCGCGCCAACGCCAAGTCCGACATCGACTTCGCCAAGGCTACATCCGAGTTCGCCATCATGGCGGCGCAGATCGCGGCGATCCGCAAGCTGCGCGGCAAGTAAGCCCCCGGAGCGCCGTTCGCGGCGCCCATTGCGAAGGCGGCCCCGGTGGCCGCCTTTTTTGTGGGCCGCGCAACCTGTTTGGCGGCAACAGTCAGCCGCTATGCTCCAATAAGGCGCCTGAATGCCTGGTTGATCCCGTGCCTGAAGAAATCTCCGCAACACCGGCTAGCATCGCTGCCCGCGCCCCTGCCGTCACGCTGACGCAGGTCACGCGCCACTATGCGGCCGAGCGGCCCGTGATCAAGGACCTTGACCTGCTGCTGCGCCGGGGCGAGCGGGTGGCCTTGCAGGGCGAATCCGGCGTCGGTAAATCCACCCTGTTAAATCTCATCGCCGGCCTCGATGTGCCCGATGCCGGCACCATTGACGTAGCCGGCGTCCGCGTCGATACCCTGAGCGACGCGGCACGGGTGCGCTATCGGCGCGAAACGCTAGGCTTCGTGTTCCAGGCGTTTCACTTGCTACCGCACCTGACGGCACTCCAAAACGCCATGGTACCGCTCATGCTCTCCGGCACCGGCGAGCGCCTGGCGCGTGAGCGAGCGCTTGCACTGCTTGCGCAACTGGGGATTGCCCAGCGCGCCGACGCAAGGCCTGGCGAACTCTCCGGTGGGGAGCAGCAGCGAGTTGCCCTGGCGCGCGCCTTGGTTCACCGGCCCGCGCTGGTGCTCGCCGACGAACCGACCGGGAACCTCGATCCCGCCACCGCCCGACTGGCGCTCGGCCTGCTGCTGGATCAATGTGCGCGCCAGGGCACCACCCTGCTGATGGTGACCCATTCCCCAGAAACGGCTGCCCTGGCCGACCGCCGGCTGGTGCTTACCCAGCGCGGCCTCGCCGAAGGCTGAAATCGCATGCCGCGCCGCCCCGACCCCGCCAACCTGGCATGACACCGCGCCTGATCCTGCTGCGCTGGTTCGTAACCGCCGCGTGGCGTGCGCAGCGCGGGCGCTGGCTCACCGCGGCCGCGGCGGTTGCGGTGGGCATCGCCCTGGCCACCGCCATTTTCACGGTCAACCGCTCCGCTCTCGCGGAATTCCAGCAGGCGATCGACACCGTCAACGGTGAGGCCGCCCTGCAGATCACGGCGCGTGCCGGCAGCTTTCCGGAGGAGGTGTTCGACACGGTATTGCTGCATGCCGACCGCGCCGGCATCGACTCGGCCAGTCCGGTGGTCTCCATCGACGTGGTGGTGCGCCCCCCGCGCCAGACGGCCCCGCACTCCCCGGCCGAGCGCCTCACCGTGCTGGGAATGGACGTATTTCGCGCCGGCGCCACAACGCCCGCGCTGATTGCGCAGGTGGACGCGGGTGCCGCCGAAACCGGCGGCGCCGGCGCCGCACTCTTTGCCGACGATGCGATCTTCCTGTCGCCTGCCGCACAGACCGCCTATGCCGTCCGACCCGGCGACAGCATCAGCGTGACCAGCGGCCTCCTGGAAGCCCGCTTGCGCGTCGCGGGCAGCGTGTCCGCGTCGCCCGGCCAGCGCCTCGCGGTGATGGACATCGGCGCCGCGCAGTGGCGGCTGGGCGCACTGGGCCGGCTCTCGCGCATCGACCTGCGGCTGAGCGAAGGCGCCTCGCCCGACGCTGTAGCGGCGCTGCTCGGCCCGCTGCTGCCCGCCAGCGTGGAGATCGCCGCGCCCGAGCAGCGCACCCAGCGCATGAGCAACCTGTCGCGCGCTTACCGGGTGAACCTCAACGTGCTGGCGCTGGTCGCCCTGTTCACGGGCGCGTTTCTGGTTTTCTCCGCGGTCGCGCTGTCGGCCGTGCGGCAACGCCCCCAGCTGGCGCTGATGTCGGTGCTGGGCGCCGATGACGCCTGGGTGCGCCACGCGGTGCTCGCCCAGGGGCTTGCCGTCGCCCTGGCGGGCAGCCTTGCAGGCGTGGCCGCGGGTCTCGCCCTTGCCCGCGCGCTGCTCGCCGTGTTCGGTGGCGACCTTGGGGGCGGCTACTTCTCCGGGGCGCAGCCGCGGATGGTGATCGACCTGCCCGCCCTGCTCGGGTTTACGCTGCTCGGCATCGCCGTTGGCTGCGCGGCCAGCTGGTTGCCGGCCAGGGAGGCCGTCGCTGCGCGACCGGTCGAAGCCCTGCGAGGCGGGTCGTCGGAGACGGCGCTGGGCCGCCTGGCGCGGTACGGTCCTGCCGTGGGGCTGCTGGCCGTCGCCGTCGTCCTGCTCAACCTGCCGCCGGTGGCCGGCCTGCCCGTGCCGGCATATGCCGCCATTGCCTGCGTGCTGTTGAGTTCGATCGCGGCCGTTCCGTGGCTGGTTGCGCAGGTCTTTCCGCTGCTTCAGCGCGCCTGCGCGCGCCGCGATCTGCGCCAGCCGATATTGTGGTTCGCGCTCTTGCGGGTGGCGCAGGCGCCCGGCCAGGCGGCGGGCGTCATCGCCGGCGTGGTCGCCAGCTTCGCTCTCACCGTCGCGATGGTCATCATGGTGGCCAGTTTCCGCCTGGCCGTCGCCGACTGGCTGGAGGTTGTGTTGCCAGCCGACCTGTATGGCCGAGCGCAGGCCGGTGCGGTCGAGGGCGCCATCACGCCGGCGCTTCAGGCGCGCCTGGCGGCTCTGCCGGTCGTCGCCCGCGCGGAATTCTCGCGCACGGTCGAGCTTTCGCTGGAGCCGGCCCGGCCTACCGTGGCGCTCTGGGCGCGCCATGTGGACCCGGCCGCGCCGCAGGCCCGCTTGCCGCTCACAGGCCCGGCGCTTCCCGCGCCCGCCGGCGCGATACCCCTGTATGTCTCCGAGGGCATGGTCGACCTGTACGGCTTCGCACCCGGCAAGCAGGTGCGCCTGCCGATTGCCGCCGCGCCCTTCCATGTCGCGGGGGTGTATCGCGACTATGCGCGCCAACACGGGTCGGTCACCATGGCGCGGGCGGACTACCAGCGCCTCACCGGCGATGCTTCCGTCAACGACATGGCCTTGTGGCTTAAACCCGGGGTGTCCCCGGAGGCCGCGCTCGCCGGGCTGACCGCTGCGGAACCCGCCCTCGCCACGGCCGACTTCAAGAGCGCGGGCGACCTGCGCGCCTTGTCCTTGCGCATCTTCGACCGCAGCTTCGCCATGACCTACCTGCTTGAAGCCGCAGCGCTGGTGGTGGCGTTGTTCGGCGTGGCGAGCAGCTATGCGGCCCAGGCGCTGGCGCGTGCGCGCGAATTCGGCGTGCTGCGCCACCTTGGCGTTTCAAACGGCGAAATTGTGCTCCAGGTGGCCATCGAGGGCGGGCTGCTTTCCACCTTTGGCGCGCTATGGGGCGCCATCACCGGCGGGGTGATCGGGCTCATCCTGATCCACTGGGTCAATCCGCAATCATTCCACTGGACCATGCAGACGCGCCTGCCGCTCGGGCTCATCGCCGCCAGCGCGGCAGCCCTCGCCGTGTGCGGCGCGATCGCGGCCGCCCTGGCGGTACGTTCGGCCACCGGTGACGGCCCCTTGCGATCCCTGAAGGAGGACTGGTGAAACGTCGCGCGCTGCTCGCCGCCCTGCCCTGGCTTGCCCTGCCGCGCGCCGAGGGCAAGGAAGGTGCGGTCATCTACGAGGAGGTCCGCAAAGACCGGCGCCTGGTGTTTCCGCGCGACTACGGCGCGCATCCCGGCTTCCGCACCGAATGGTGGTACGTCACCGGCTGGCTGGAACGGCCGGCCGCGCCGGCGTGCGGTTTCCAGATCACCTTCTTCCGTTCGCGCACTGGCCACGCGGACGCCAACCCGAGCCGTTTCGCGCCCAAGCAACTATTGTTCGCCCATGCCGCACTGGCTCTGCCGGAGAAGGGCAAGCTGATCCATGAGGAGCGCTCCGCCCGCACCGGACCGGGCGGCGTGCGCTACGCCGAGACCGATACCGCGCTTGCCATCGCCGACTGGTCCTTGGTCCGCGACACGCAGAGCGGCGTCTATCAAGCGCGCATCATTGGACGCGAACTCGACTTCAATATCCGGTTTGTGCCCGTCGGCGCGCCCGTGCCGCAGGGGCAGGACGGTTATTCGCAAAAAGGCCCGCGGCCGGAGCAGTCCAGCCACTACTACAGCGAGCCCCAGCTTGAGGTGTCCGGCCGCATCGCGGCCGGGCGTGGCGCCGCGCAGCGTGCCTGGGCCGCCGGCGGACGCGCCTGGCTGGACCACGAATGGTCCAGCACGCTGCTTGACGAGCGCGCCGCCGGTTGGGACTGGATCGGCATCAACCTCGACGATGGCGGCAGCCTGATGGCGTTTCGCATCCGCACCTCCGAAGGCGCCACGCTATGGGCCCATGCGGCGCGGCGCGGCGCCGGCGGCCGCCTGCTCAAGGAAACGGCCGACATCCGCTGGACCGCGAAGCGCGTCTGGAACTCGCCGCGTTCGCAGGCGCGCTACCCCGTGGCGGCGGAAGTGGTGGTGGGCAGCGAGGCGTGGTTGCTGGAGCCCCTGATGGACGACCAGGAAATCGATGCGCGCATGAGCACCGGCGGCTTTTACTGGGAGGGCGCCGTTCTGGCGAGCATCGGCGGCGCACGGGTGGGGCGGGGGTATCTGGAATTGACCGGGTACGCCGGCAAACTCAAGCTTTGACGAGGTGTGTCCTGTGCCGGCTCGCCAGAAAGCACCGGTCGATGCCACACGGTGATCTCGCCCGTGCTGCGCGTTCCACCATGTGAACCTGTTTCCGCAGCGCAGATTGCGCCGGGGCGTTGCTTGCTCCTAGAATCGACGGTGTGTCCGATAACCGCCAGTTCGTTAACCGCAAATTCGCCGCGCCTGGCTGTCGCAGGCCCATGCAGAAGGCCGTTCCGGTAGCGCAGCCTGGCCCGGCAGCACGTACGGCATCGCGGCCCATCAGTCAGCGTGGAAACGGATAACGGCGGGTTTCGCGAACATCAGCGACCCCGCCAGCGAAACGCCCGCAGCCTGCGGAGAAGGAGTAAGTTGAAACCAATCGCCTGTTCGCTTCACAGCTTCTCGTTCGCCGGCGAGCCGACCGGGTGTACGCCTGCGCCGCCGATGCGTGATTTGCGGTCCCAAGACTTCTCCGAAGTCCACCGCCTCCCGGCGTTCGGCGCCGCATCCAAGATCGGCTGGAGTCATGCGTGCGCCGGACGGATCGCCCCCCTCAGGGGCAAACAAGCGCTGCCGCGTTGCCGGCTGGCCGCCCCGGGTATGGCCGCGGTTCGCCGTGTGCGCCCATGCGCGCCTCTCTTGAGCGTGACGCTTGTCAAATGACTGATAAAGCCCTCCCGACCACCGCACGCGTGCTCGAGATGCACCGCATGATGTGCACGATCCGCGAATTCGACGAGCAGGCCGGCCAGGCGCTGGATTCCGGCCTCGCGCGCGGCTCGGTGCACCAGTACGTGGGCGAGGAAGCGATCGCAACCGGTGTGTGCGCCAATCTTGCGGCCACCGACTACATCGCCAGCTACCATCGCGGCCATGGACATTCGATCGCCAAGGGCGTCGACCCGGTCGGCATGGCCAAGGAGCTCCTGGGCCGCACGGGGGGCGTATGCGGAGGCAAGGGCGGGTCGATGCATATCGCCGATTTCTCGCGCGGCATGCTCGGGGCCAACGGGGTCGTGCCCGACGGCGTGAGCCTCGCCGTAGGCGCGGCGCAGGCGGTCAAGCTGTTGCGCCAGGACCGCATTGTCGCGGCGTTCTTCGGCGACGGCGCGCTCAACCGCGGCCCTCTTTTCGAGGCGCTCAACTGGGCGCGCGTCTACCAGTTGCCGCTGCTCTTCATCTGCGAGGACAACCTGTATTCGGCCACGCAGCGCACCGGCGCAGTCACTGCAGGACCGGGCGGGGTGGCGCGGGCGCAGTCGTTCGACATCGTCACCGAGACCGTGGACGGCAATGATGTCCTGGCGGTAGACGCGGCAGCGGCACGGCTGACGGCGCGGATTCGCGACGGTGGCGGGCCCGCCTACCTTTACGCCACCACCTATCGCTGGTACGGCCATCTCGCGTTCGACAAGGGCCTGTATCGCGACCCCGCCGAGGTCAAGTCGTGGCGCGAGCGCGACTGCATCGCCCGGATCGAAGCCTGGTTGATCGGGCGGGGGGTCGACAAGGCGGCGCTGGCCGCCACCCGCGAAGCGGTGAAGCGCGCCATCGACGCAGCTTACGAAGCCGCGCGCGCCGCGCCGTTCCCGGACAAGCACCACGCGTTCACTGATGTTCAGGACATCGGGGGGCCGGCATGGGCGTGATGACATATGCCGAGGCCGCCCGCCTCTCGCTCGAGCAGGAAATGGACCGCGACCCGCGTGTCTGGGCGCTCGGTGAAGATCTCGGACCGGAGGGCGGCGTTGCCGGGCAGTACCGCGGCCTGCAGCAGAAGTTCGGCCCGGAGCGCATTCTCGACACGCCGATATCCGAATCGATGATCATGGGTTCGGCGGTCGGCGCTGCCATCTGCGGCACGCGCCCGGTGGTGGAACTGCGCTATGCCGACTTCGGCTTTTGCGCTGCCGACGAAATCGTCAACCAGGCGGCGAAGATCCGCTACATGCTCGGCGGCCAGGTGCGCGCACCGCTGGTGATCCGCCAGTCCGTCGGCATGCGCAACGGCATGGCGGCCCAGCATTCGCAGAACAACGAGGCGCTGTGGGTGCATGTGCCGGGGCTGGTGGTGATCGCACCGGGTACACCGGCCGATACCCATGGCTTGCTGAAGGCCGCCATCCGCTGCGACGACCCGGTGGTCTTCCTCGAGCACAAGGAACTGTGGGCGACCTCCGGCGAGGTCGACCCGCAGGCCGGCCCGCTGCCGATCGGCGTGGCCCGCCTGGTGCGGCCGGGCGCCGATGCCACCCTTGTAACGTGGTCGAGCACGCTGGGGCGCGCCCTCGAGGCGGCCGATGCGCTGGCGCAGAGCGGCATCTCGCTGGAGGTCGTCGACCTGCGGACCTTGTGGCCGTGGGATCGCGACACGGTGTTCGCTTCGGTGCGCAAGACCGGCCGGCTGGTGGTCGCGCACGAGTCGGTACGGGTGGGCGGTTTCGGTGCGGAGCTCGTGGCCGAAGTTGCGCAGACCATGTTCCCGGCGCTCAAGGCGGCGCCGGTCCGCGTGGCCTCGCCGCGCGCTCCGGTGCCGTACGCCAAGCCCCTCGAGGACATGTGCAGGGTCAGCGCCGACATGATTGCCGCGGCCGTGCGTGAGATGCTGCCGGCCGACCCGTCAGGCCCGCTGGCGGGGACATGACGTGGTTCCCGTCCGTTGAGCGGCGGCGCTGCGGGACCATCGCCACGCATCCACCAAGGATTTCTTCAACCAACCCCAAACAAAGGAGCAACAGCATGGGTGAGTATTACAACCAGGAGCGCAATGCGCTGGCCGATATCCGCGACCTGCCCGTGGGCAAGCTCGCCAAGCGCACGGTACTGGCCGACGACGCGGACACACGGGTGGCCCTGTTTGAATTCGAGCCCGGCGACAACACCGGCTGGCACAAGCATGAATTCAACTACTGCGCAATCTACCTGACCGATGCCAAGCTGTTTCATACCCGCCGCGACGGCTCGGAAATGCATACCGAGCACAAGGCGCATGAATTCAAGGCGCATCCGGTGGGCACCGAGCACAACGTGCGCAGCGTCGGCACGAACGTCGTGCGTCTGCTGGAAATCGAGTTCAAGCGCTAGGCGCGGCCGCCACGTGAAGACAGACCTGGAACCGGGGGGCGCGCATGCTGTTTGAAGTCAGGATGTATCACGCGGCCCAGGGGCGGATGGACGACATCGTCAACCGCATGCGCGACGAATTGCCGGCCATGCTGAAGAAGCACGATTTCCCCTGGCCGGTCGGCCAGTGGGTGTGCGCGGCCGGCGCGCGCATGCCGCTCTACGTCTGGATGCTGCACTGGAACGACCTCGACCATCGCGCGCGCTGCTTCGGCGCGCTGTACGGCGACCCGGAATGGGACAAGATCCGCATCCGCACCAACGGGCCGCGCGATACCGTGGTCGAGCAGCGCATCGTGTTCATGCGCAAGCTGCCCTGCTTCGCCACGCTGGCCGGCCTGCGCGGGGGGCAAATCGATCAATCGCCCGGACTCTACGAGCTGCGTTACCAGCGCGTCCAGTACGGCTATCTGCCGCAGGCCGACCGGGTGCTCGCCGAAGTCGACTTTCCGGCGCTGACGCGCTGCGGCGCGCGGGTGCAGGGGGCGTTTGAAGTGATGTCCGGTGCGCCTTATCCGACCGCGGCCTATTTCCTGCGCTGGGAAAGCTTCGAAGCGCGCGAAGCCGGACTGGCGGAGTTCGAGACTATGCCCGAAGTCAAGGCAGCGCGCGTGCGCGAAGTGGCGGCCATCAACAACCATTTCCTGCAGGAATTTGACTGCTACCTGCTGCGGCCGACCGGCTTCGGCATTCCGCAGCCGCAGTTCGGCGCGGGCTGAGCCGCGGTTGTCGGGACGCAGGCTGCGGGTGGCGCGCGCGCGGCCTATTCGGGCTGCACCCCGGCCGCGCGCAACACCTTGCCGAACTCCGGCGAGTCGCGCCTGATCCGCTCCAGCACGCCCTCGGGCGAGGTGAAGTGGGTGGAGATGCCGAGCGCGCTGTAACGCTCGATCAGGTCGGGCTGCCTGAGAATTTTCTCGGTTTCGGCGTTGAGACGCTTGACCACCGCGTCAGGCATGCCCTTGGGCCCCAGGATCGCCCACCATGTCTGGCCGACCGTCAGATTGATGCCGGATTCAGCGAGGGTCGGCACCTCCGGGAACAGTGGCGACCGCTTGTCGCCGGTCACCGCCAGCGGCCTGAGCTTGCCGCCCTTGATCTGCGGCGTGGTGGGCACCATGTCGGAAAAGATCAGGTCCAGTTGACCGGCCACCAGATCCACTACCGCCACGCCGGTGCCCTTGTACGGCACATGGGTCAGGTTGACTCCCACCACCGACTTGAAACTTTCCCCGATCACATGCGCGGGCGTGCCGACGCCGCCAGAGCCGTAATTGAGCTTGCCGGGCTGTGCCTTCGCCAGTGCGATCAAGTCGGCGACAGTCTTCACCGGCACTGACGGATGCACCACCAGGATCGACCCGCCGACGGCAACCATCGATACCGGCGTGAAATCGGTGAGCGGATCGTAGCCCAGGCGTTTGTACAAATGGATGTTGGTGGCCAGCTGGGTGCTCGAGCCCAACACGATGTTGTAACCGTCGGCCGGCTGCCGGGTGATGTATTCGGCACCGATGTTGCCGCCGGCGCCGGGCCGGTTTTCGACCGTGACCGGTTGCCCGAGACTCTCGGAAAGCTTCTGTCCGAGCAGGCGCGCCAGCACGTCGCTGGAACCCCCGGGCGGGAAAGGCACGACAAACTTGATCGGTTTGTTGGGGTAGGTCGTTTGCGCGGATGCGCCGGCGCCGGCCAGCGCCAGCCCGCATGCGAGCAGGGCGCCGCCACAGCGGCGCAGCAAGGCCCAGCGGCGACCGGCCGCTGCCTCCATGGTCGAAGTGTTCACGATGTCTCCTTTGGCTCCTTTGGACCGGGCGGCCCTGTTGCGCCGGCGTCACCGCCGCCGCCCTGCCCCCTTGTTTGAAGTGTAGCGCGCGTACCGGTGAATGTCCCGCGGGGCGCCCCGGCAGGCTGCGAAATCCGCTTGCCCGGCCAAAGCCGACCCGCTACTGTGTACGCGTTCGTCCCCCTCGTTCTTGCGCCATGCCAGGCACCTTCGCCGTCTTCGCCAAGCGTGATTGCCCCACCTGCGAACTGGTCGCGCCGGTGATGGGGGCACTGGCGGCGCGCGACCCCGCGTTCAAGGTGTATTCTCAGGACGACCCTGCCTTTCCGGAACAGGTCGCAACCGTAGAAGATGACCGCGAGCTCGAGGCCGCCTTCCGGCACCGCATCGATATCGTGCCGACCCTGATCCGCTTCGAAGACGGCGTGGAAGTCGCCCGCACCGAAGGCTGGGACGCGGCCGAATGGCGCCGCATCACCGGCATCGCCGACCTGGGCGACGGCCTGCCGGCGTTGCGGCCGGGCTGCGGCTCCAAGAGCGCGTTGCCCGGCGTGGCCGAATACCTGCAGGTCAGGTTCGGCGACAGCGGCATTCGCGCGCGCCGGGTCGAGTTCGGCGACTACGATGACGAAGTCGAGGTCTGCTTCGAGCGCGGCTGGACCGACGGCCTGCCGGTGGTGCCGCCTACCGATGTGCGGGTTTTGCGCATGTTGCAGGGCACTACCCGCAAGCCGGACGAAGTGGTCGGCCTGATCCCGCCCAACCTCGCGCCCTGCACGGTCGAGAAGGTGGCGATCAACGCCGTCATGGCCGGTTGCAAGCCCGAGTACATGCCGGTGGTGCTGGCCAGCATCGAGGCCGCGCTCGAGCCGGAGTTCACCCTGCACGGCCTCCTGGCCACCACCTATTTCTCCTCGCCCATCATCATCGTCAACGGCCCGGTCGCGCGCCGCATCGGCATGAATTGCGGCCTCAACGCGCTGGGCCAGGGCAACCGCGCCAATGCCACCATCGGCCGCGCGCTACAGCTGATCGTGCGC
The DNA here is from genome assembly GCA_947456845.1 of Burkholderiales bacterium. Taxonomy (GTDB): domain Bacteria; phylum Pseudomonadota; class Gammaproteobacteria; order Burkholderiales; family JAEUOS01; genus JAEUOS01. Next base: position 23,319 of record CANGUJ010000010.1, read on the forward strand.
AATGTCGGCGGCGGCCGGCCCGGCGAGGCCGACCGCGCCACCCTGGGCGGGCCCGGCAAGTACACCTTCTGTTTCGCCGAGGACGAGTCGGATGCCGGCTGGCAGCCGCTGTCGGTCGCGCGCGGTTTTGCGCCCGGCGTATCCACCGTCACGCTGTTCCAGGGCGATGGCGTGCAGGGCTTTGTGGATCAACGGTCGCGCGCCCCGGACGAACTCGCGCGCTCCCTCGCCATGGGCTTGAACGCCATCGGCCATCCCAAGATGGCGCTGTCGCAGCGCGCGGTGCTGGTGCTCTCGCCCGAGCATTACGCCATCTTCGCCGAGGCGGGGTGGGATCGAGCGCGCATCGAGCAGGAACTGCAGGCCGCGACCGAGCGCGAAGGCGACGACCTCGTCGCCGGCGCCCACGGGGTGGGCGAAGGCATGCCGGCCGGCATGGCCGGCCAGAAGGTGCCCAAGTTCAATCCCGGCGGCCTCATGATCGTGCGCGCCGGCGGGCCTGCCGGACTTTTTTCGGCCATCCTGCCCGGCTGGATCGCCGGGCGCAATCATCTCGAACTGCAACCTGTCACCAAGGAGATCAAGCCATGAAGAGCCCGCAATGGATGCGTGACCCCACGCCAGAAACCGCGCCGCTCAAGCGTGCGCGCCTGGCGCCGCCGCCCTCGCTGGAAGGGCGCACGGTCGGGCTGTTCGACATCGGCAAGACCCGCACCAAGGAGTTTCTCGACCGCGTCGAGTTTCGCCTGCGCGAGCGCAACATCCGCACCTACCGCTGCGGCAAGCCCACCAACGCCAAGGTCGCCACGCCGGAAAACCTGCAAAAGATCGCCGAGGAAGTCGATGTCGTCCTCATCGGGCTTTCCGACTGAGGGTCCTGCACGTCGTGCAGTTTGCACGACCTCATGAACCTGGACTCCCGCGGTATTCCCGGGGTGTCGGTGGTGACGACCGGCTTTACCGACGCGGTCGCGGCGCAGTCGCAGGCGCTCGGTTTCGAGCCGGCCATCGTCTGGACGCCGCATCCCATCCAGAACCGCACGCCCGACGAGCTCGATGCGATCGCCGATGCGGCCATCGCATCGGCCCTGGCGCTGCTGGTATCCACGCCCTGAAGCAACAGGCCCGGTGTACCACCGGGCCTGTCCGACCTATCCGTCCAGCAGCAACTCGCGCAGCACCGCGGCCGAAATCGGCGCCGCGTCGTCCTGCCCTTCGAGAATGCCGTCGGCCAGGCTGCGCTTGTCCTGGTGCAGTTCGACGATGCGCTCCTCGATGGAGCCCGCGGTCACCAGCCGGTACACCGTCACCGGACGTTCCTGGCCGATGCGATGCGCCCGTCCCATGGCCTGGTCTTCCGCCGCCGGGTTCCACCACGGGTCGACGATGATCACGTAGTCGGCCGCCGTGAGGTTCAGCCCGAAGCCGCCGGCCTTCAGGCTGATGAGGAACACCTCCCCCTCGCCGCGCTGGAACGCCTGCACGCGCCGCGAGCGTTCGGCGGCCGGGGTGGAGCCATCGAGATGCTGGTAGGCGATGCCGCAACCGTCGAGGCGCTCGGCCAGAAGTGCAAGAAAGCCCGTGAACTGGCTGAATACCAGCGCCTTGTGCTGGCCGTCGACCAATTCGCGCACGATCTGCTCGAAGGCCTGCGCCTTGGCGCCGACGATGCCGAGTTCCGGCGCCACCAGCCGCGGGTCGCACGCCGCGCGGCGCAGCCGCGTGAGCTCGGCCAGCACATGCAACGAAGACGCCTCGCCTTCCTCGGCGTCGAGTTTGTGCACACGTTCGGTCGCGCTTTGCCGCAGCGCTTCGAGGAAATGGCGCTCCTCGTCCGAGGGCTCCACGCGGTGAATGATCTCGGTGCGCGGCGGCAGGTCATGCAGCACCTGCGCCTTGGTCCGCCGCAGGAGAAAGGGCGACACCAGGCGGCGCAGCCGTTGCCGCACCGTGATGTCGCGGTCCTTTTCGATCGGACCGGTGAAGCGCTCGTTGAACTGGCTGGCCGTGCCGAGAAAGCCCGGGTTGATCAGGTGCATGATCGACCACAGGTCGGCCAGGCGGTTCTCCACCGGTGTGCCGGTCAAGGCCAGGCGGAAGCCCGCGTCGATGCCGGCTACCGCGCGTGCGCGCTGGGTGGCGGCGTTCTTGAGCGCCTGCGCCTCGTCCATCACCAGGGTACCCCAGGGTCGGCTGGCAAGGGCCGCGTCCGTGCCGTGGGCGAGCGAGTAGGCGGCCACCACCACGTCCAGCCGGCCGCAGCGGGCGACCAGCGCGGTGCGCGCGCCTTCATCGTGCTGGCCGTACAGGTACGCGTTGAGGCCGGGCGCGAAGCGGGCGATTTCTTCCATCCAGTTGCCGCACACCGAGGTGGGTGCCAGCACCAGGGCGGGCCCCTCGCCTGCGCGGCGCAGCAGCAGCGCGATGGTCTGTACGGTCTTGCCCAGCCCCATGTCGTCGGCCAGGCAGGCGCCCAGGCCGGCGTGTGCCAGCCGCGCCATCCAGGCGAAACCCTCCTGCTGGTAGGTGCGCAGCTCGGTGTGCAGGCCTTCGGCCTGCGGATCGAGTGTGGCCGCGGCCGCCAGGGCGGCGACGCGCTTTTTCCAGGGGTCGTCGCCGGCGACCTGCGCGCCAGCGAGCGAGGCGTCGAGCCAGGCGGCGGCGGCCC
>CANGUJ010000011.1 GCA_947456845.1 Burkholderiales bacterium
ACGAAGCCGTGTTCGAGGTCGCAGCCTACTATCGCGCCGCGGGCGTCGCCCTGCCGGCGTTGCCGTTCCTCGACGTGGTGACCTACCGCTTCGCGGTCGGCGATGCAAAGGCCCACTATCACCTGCCGATGAAGGTGACGCCGTGGGGCTATTCCTGCTTTCGCGGCGGCGCATGAGGGGTGCCATGCCCCCCTCATGCTCCGAAGCCATGGCAGCTAGGTGAACCGACCCGCCGGCAGGGGTGCCCGAGGCCCCATGCGATGGTTGATGCGGAACACGTTGCCTTCCGGGTCTGCCAGCACCGCCTGGTGGGCGTTGTAATAGGTGGTATACGGCGCCTTGACCACGCTACCGCCGAGTTCGACAACCCGGGCGACGAGCGCGTCAACCTCTGCGATGCTCCCGGCCTCGAATGTGAAAAAGGCGGTCACCGGCGGTTCGGCATCGCGCGGTCGCCGCTGGCCCAGTTGCAGCAGCTCATAGGCCTTCCCGGCATTGAAACCGAATTCGATGCCGCCGGCATCGACGCAGCGATAGATCGGCGACCGATGCCCGACGATTTCCTCGAAACCGAACAGCGTCATGTAGAACAGCGAGAGGCGTTCGATATCCTGCGCGAACAGGTTGACGTAGGCGAGACGGACCCTGGAAGACGACTTCACGCTGCCACCCTTTCGTTGGGCGGACGGCCGCCCTGCAGATCGCCATATGAACGACGGAACATTTCATCGAGATGCTCGCCGGCCGTGCACGGCGCATACAGCGGCGGATGGTCGGCATCGGTGCATGTGGGCAGGCATTCGATGCGCGCCGCATGGTCGGGGCTGTAGAAGAAGGGCACCGAGTAGCGGTCGCGCCCGGAGGCCTTGTTGTTGATCACCCGATGCATGTTCGAACGGTAGATACCGTTGGTCCAACGAGTGAACATGTCGCCCAGGTTGATGACGAAGGTGCCCGGCACGGGCGGCGCGGAGATCCATTCGCCGGCGGCGTTCTCCACCTCGAGGCCGCCGATGTCGTCCTGCGCGAGCACGGTGACCGCGCCCCAGTCGGTGTGCGCGCCCGCGCCCAGCTGGTTGTCGCGGGCGTCGCCGGGATGGGGGGGATACTTGATCAGCCGCAGCGTCGCCGACGGACAGGCGAACGCCGGGGCGAAGTAATCGGCGTCGAGGTCGAGCGAGAGCGCAAGCAGGCCCATGATGCGCGCCGCGAGCGCGTCGACCGCGGCGTAGTAGTCGAGCATCTGCTCGCGAAAGCCGGGGAGCGCCGGCCACTGGTTGCCGCCGTAACCGCGGATGCCGGCCATCACGTAGGCATGGCTGTCGGGCAGGTCCTGGTGGATGTAGAGGCTTTCCTTGAGGTCCGGCGGCGTGTCGCTGTCCAGAGTCTGCCCCCCTACCGGCTCGTAGCCGGCCCGCGTGGGCGAATTGCGCATATGCAGCGCGGCCCGCTCCGCCAGCGGCAGGTCGAAAAAGCGCCGGCTCCACGCGAACTGGTTTGCTACCAGGCTCGCCGGCACGCCATGATTGGCCACCAGGAAAAAGCCGGTTTCCCTGCATGCCCGGCCGATCGCGGCGGCCACCGCGTCGGGCGCGCTGGCCGCCGGGCCCAGATCGACGACGGGGATATCCCGGACCACGCGGGGCGGATGATAGGGAATCATCGCCTCAGGCCGCCTGCGCTGGAGCGGCAAACGGTGCCGCGGCGCGGCCATCGCGGCGCGCCTCGACCTCGCCGTGCTCCGCGAGTTTGGCAAGAATCCATTTGCGCATCATCATGCCGGGCTGGTCGGTCGTCATGTGCTTTTCCTCTCCGCCCGCCAGGTCAAGCGGCGCATCGTAGTCGGTCGATTCGAGCACGCCCTTGTCCTCGGCCGTGACCTGGCGGTCGAAGGCGACGATATCGGCGGCCGGCGCCTCCGCCTCCCTGTCGCTGCGGTAGGCCCACTGGCACACCTGGATACTGGCGTCGTCGATCGGCGTGGCGCAGGTGACGATGGCGTGTTCGATGCCGTTCGGGTAGGTGATGTGCAGCTTGCGTATGAAGGGCGCATACCAGCGGTTGCGCATGTGGCGGATGGTGGTGTCGGAATCCATGCGCAGGACTTTCTTCTGCACGTCGGGGTTGCGCACTTCCACCTTGGTTTCGAACAGGAAACCGTAGTCCGTGTTCGTGAGGTTGAGCGAGGCAGGAACAGGCTTGTGCATGTCGCCGAAGGTGGTCTTGTGCGTGAAGGCGAAATGCGCGTTGTCGAAGGAGTTCTCCATCAAGCGGATGCCGGCACAGTTCCAGCGCTCGTAGAACTGCGGAATCCGGCGCAGGCCACGCCCCTCCTCCTCGAACTCCGGGATGCCCGCCAGCGGCTCGGTCGAAAGACAGACCCAGACGAACCCGTAACGCTCTTCGGCAAGGAAACCCCTGGCTTTCGCGCGCGCGGAGCACAGTCGCGCCGAAAGCTCGGGATGCTGCGGAATATGCACGCATTCACCTCCGGCACCGTAGCGCCAGCCGTGATACGGACAGGTCAACCCCTCGCCATGCGCGTCGTTGCTGATCCAGCCCCCGGACAGCTTCGCGGTCCGATGCTGGCAACGGTCTTCCTGCGCATGCACACTGCCGTGCGAGTCGCGCCAGATCACCACCTCGACGCCGAAATACCTCAGGCCGACGGGCTTGTCGGTCACCTTGTCGGAGGGAATTACCGGGTTCCAATAGCGTTGCAATACCGGCTGGCGGGTCTGGAGCATGACGTTTCCTCTTTAAACATGCGTAGGGCGAAACGCGCGTGCTCCGGCGGACGCAGGCGCGGACGAATCGGCGGGTGGCCGACGGGCGGCGTCAGGGCGGGCACAGACGGCGTTCGCCGTTCGCGAAATCCGATAGTCGGAGACAGACGAGAAAGTTTTGGTCAAAGCGCCGCCCAACCTTGATGCCGACAAGGGGGAGAGCAATCTCCTGCGTCCGGCGGGCCATCCGGGCCAACCTGGCCGCCGACCCCGGGGACCGCGCAACCGACACCGTGTCGGCGAGGCGCGCGGCCGCGAACGCTGAGCGCTTCTACTCTCTGCAATTGATGGAGCAAAGCATATGCCAACCTGTTTGCGGCGGCAAGCTTGCGCGCGCGCATCGCCCTCGCGAACGGACGGCATTGCCACAGCCCACGTGGCACCATCACAGTGCGGCAGACCCAAAAAACGCACCATCCTTCGGCAGACAGCCCGGCAAGGTCAAGCCGGCAAAGGCCCCGGCCCGGCGTTTGGCTGCCGAAAGGTGTGCAGGTCGCGGATCAGGCCGACCCAGCCCTCGGCCAGCGAATCAAGCAGGCGCTCCCCCATGGCGGGGGATGCCAGGGTCGCGTCGCCAATCACGCCGCTGACGGTAAGGTCATGGGTGAGCCAGGCGAATCCTTGTGTACCGGGCCGCTCACCCTCCATGCTGATCGGGCCGGACTCCGGCACCCCGTGTGGGTACTCGCTCACCGCGTCGGCCATGCGCACGGTCTCTGGCAGCAGGGCCAGCAGCAGCGCCGTTTCGAGCGCGCCGGCATGGATGCCGTAGGTGGCTTCGCGGGCGGGCACCAGATCGGCGCCGCAGTGCGGCACCGACCAGATGAAGGTGGGGAACACCGCCAGGTCGCCGTGACGCAGGCGCGCCTCGCGCGCGGCTATCTGCACCACCTGCGGTTGCCCGCCATGGCCGTTGACGAAGGCCAGCTTGCGGAATCCGGCGCGCGCCACGGAGTCGGCGGTCTCGGCCAGCGTCGCAAGCAGGGTATGCGCGCTGAGCGTGATGGTGCCGGGAAAACGGATATGCTCGTCGGACTTTCCGTAATAGAGGGGCGGCAGGACGTAGCAGGGCACGTTCGGGTCGAGCCTGGCGAGCGCGCGACCGAGTACGCCCAGGACGATGGCGCTATCGACCGCCAGCGGCAGGTGCGGGCCATGCTGCTCGATGGCCGCCACCGGCTGCAGCAGCACAGTGTTTTCCTTGTCCGGCAGGGCCGCCACCTGCTTCCAGTTGAGGTAGGCGAAGTAGCGGGACGGCGGGATGAAGCCGTGCATCATCGGCAGGGTCCGATCCTTGAAAAAGTCATGGGCGCCATGCTCATCCGGCGAGCACTTGACGGTCGGCCTCATCCAGCGGCCAGGTCACTCCCGCGCGGATGAGTGCTGCGAAATCCTCGTCCGGCACCATGGTGGTCAGGCAATACATGCGCGAAGCGCCGGTGTTCTCGACCAGATGCTCGTGGCCGGCGCGCACCAGGAAACTATCGCCCTTGCCCACCCGCAGGCGCTCGCCGTTGCACACAGCGACACCCTGGCCATGCAGAACATAGAAAATCTCGTCGGCGCGCGCGTGCCGGTTCGGCGGCGTGGCGCCGCCGATATCGAACACCTCGATCACCTGAACGAAACCGACCCGGTCGGCCAGCGGGTCGGCCGTGAAGATGAAGTAGTTGCTGTCCGACGCCTTGATCTTGAAGGCCTGCGCGGCACTCGTGCTGCGATGTACCACCGGATTGTCCATGATCAGGCCCGCAGGGCTTTCCTGATGGCGGCCGAGGTCACGGAAAAGCCGAAACACTGCCGCACGTTGTAAAGCGTCGCCTCCAGGCAGAACGCCGGGGAAGTAGTGGCCGTACAGTCCTCGATCAGCACCGTATCGTAGCCCAGGAAATTGGCGTCCATGAGCGTGGCCAGCACGCACTGGTCGGCGTTGACCCCCGCGAAAAACACGCTGGACACGCCGAGATTGCGCAGGATGCTGTCGAGTGGGGTGTCCCAGAAGCCGCTCATGCGGTACTTGTCGACCTGCAGATCGCCGGGTTCAGGCGCAAGCTCATCGACCACCGCGGCAGCCCAGGACCCCTTTTCCAGCACCCTGGCTCCGGGCACCGGTGCATCCGGCAAGGGCGCGCCCAGGCCGACGCTCCGGCCATCGCCGTTGTACACATGCAGCAACGCCGGGCTGATGTTGGCCAGATCCGGCCGGTTGCCCCAATTCACCCACAGCACCGGCACCTCGGCGGCACGCAGCGCCGGAAGCAGGCGCGCCAGCGGCTTGATTGGCGCGCGGGCCGGGGTCACGTTGACACCGATGCCGGCCAGCCATCCTTTCGGATGACAGAAGTCGTTCTGCATGTCGATGACGACCATGGCCGACTTGTTCCAGTCCACCACGATATCCTTCGACTGCGCAGCCACGCGCGCGGCCCGTAGCGGCGGTGCCGGCCGCGTCATGTCGGCGCGGCGGGCGTCGACCTGCCATTGACGGCCCGCGCGCGGGCCGAGGGGCGCGAGTGCGGGTTTGCGGGCAATTCTTGCGTTCAAGCGGGTTGTCATCGGGTAGTCCAGTCCTTGTGCAGAAATCTGACAGGGTCGCCGCTCGGCGGCAGCGACAGCGCATGATCCGGATGCGCCGACCGCGGGTGAAGCGCATGCAATGCCTCGGGCCCCGGATCGCAAGAGCCGTGCCTCAGATGCGGCACCGACGACCAGCCTTTGCTGCACACGCCCATGCACTAGCTGGCGTCGGCGAGCGCCTCCGGCAGGACCTTGCATTAGATAGTCAGTCCCCGGATGGCCCAGAGTTCGCGCAAGTCGCCATCCAGCCGGTTGCGGGTGATTTCTTCGAGCGCCCCGAACGGCTCGTCCATCAAGAGTAAGTCGGGCTCGGTCACCAGGTCGAGCGGCCCGCGGTGGCCACCAGGCTCCTCTTGCCGTTCAGGCTGCCTAGGCTGGCCACGTCGCCATGCCCTGCAGGTCGTTCTGGCACGACATCGACGCGGTCACCATCGAAACGCCCTGCTCGATGCCCGTGAGCGCCTGGGGAAATCGTAGCCTATGTGAGGTCCGCCTGGCCGGCGAGCAACGACTGCTGTGCATTGACCTGCGGTCCGCCCATCCTGACCGTGAGATCAATGCCGTATTTCTTGTAGATGCCCTTGGCCAACCCCTGTCAAAACCCGCCATGCTCTCCCTGTGCGTACCAGTTGGTCGGAAAGGTAGCTTCGCCTGCGCGGCGGCTCCCGCCGCGGCCAGCGCAAGACACAGCGCTGTTGCACTGCGCACTCACTTACCGTTGCTGATCCCATCGCTCCGGTTGAAGAAAAAATCCACATGCCATCCAATTGACTAATGGGTATGCCATGTCCGAGCCACCGCATACCGCGCCTCGAAACCGGCCCGGGTCGGTTGGCGCACCGCGAGTGTGCGTTGCCATCCACCGCGACCACTTTTGGTGCGTTATGGCGAAGTCGAGTAGCCGGTCAATCCGCTCCGCTCCGCGGGTTGGGCTGTCGCGACCGCAAGCAACTGGGCCGCTACCGCGATGGCAACAACACCCGGTGCCTTGCCGGTGATACCGGGCAAGCCGATCGGGCATGCCATGCGCTCCAGCGCGGCCTGGCCGACACCTCGCTCGCTTAGCCGCCGCTCGAAGGTGACGCGCTTGGTTTGCGAACCGATCAGGCCGATGAAACGGGCGTCGTCACGCCGCAGAATACGCTCGACAATCGCAAAATCCAGTGCATGGCTATGGGTCATGACCAGATAGAAGGCACCCGCCGGCGCACACGCCACCTCCTCCTGCGGCGCCTCGCTGAATTCAACGCGCGCATTGGCAGGCACGCGCTGCGGAAACTGCTGTTCGCGGCTGTCCACCCAGGTGATATCGCAATCGACACCGGCAAGCACATCCACCAACGCCTGTCCCACATGTCCAGCGCCGAACAGGCGCAGATCGAACAGCGCGCCAGGCGCCGCCAGGGCCAGGCCGGGCGGCGCCACGCCCGCCCGGCACATATGAAACGCGACATGCGCCACTCCGCCGCAGCATTGCCCGAGTGCAGGCCCGAGGGGGAACCGCCTGATCGTCGGGTTCACCGCCGCATCCACCGCTTGCGACAGCAGTTCGCGGGCGATGGCGACCGACTTCAATTCGAGGTGTCCGCCGCCTATCGTGCCGGCACAGGCGCCGGCACTCACCAGCATGGCGGCCCCGCGTTCCCGGGGTACCGACCCCGCCACGCGATCCATGGCCACGACAACGCAATCCGCGCCGGCGCGCGCGCATTCGCCCAGGAGCGCGCGGGCCTTGCGGTCGAGCACGGCGTTCAAGCGGCGGGCCCCGCGCTGCAGGCCAACAGGATGCGCTCCGGCGTGGCGGGCGCATCGAGCGCAGGCACACCGCCGCGCGCCGCGGCGACCGCATCCCGAATGGCGAGAAACACCGAACTGGCCAGCATCAGCGGCGGCTCGCCCACCGCCTTGCTGCGGAAGATGGAGTCTTCGACGTTCTCGCCGCGTTCCCACAGGCTGACCTTGAATGCCTCGGGCACGTCCGACGACACCGGGATCTTGTAGGTGGACGGCGCGTGGGTGCGCAGGCGCCCATGCGCATCCCAGACCAACTCTTCGCTGGTCAGCCAGCCCATGCCTTGCACAAACCCGCCCTCGACCTGGCCGCGATCGATGGCCGGATTGAGCGAACGCCCGACATCGTGCAGCACATCGACGCGCAGCAGCCTGGATTCCCCCGTCAGGATATCGATCGCCACCTCGGACACCGCCGCGCCGTAGGCGAAATAGTAGAAGGGGCGCCCCTTCAGGGTGGCCGGATCAAAACCCACCTTCGGTACGGAGTAGAAGCCGGTGCTCGATAACGAGACGCGTGCCATGTAGGCAGCGCGCACCACCTCCTCCCAGGGGCGCTCCCAGGCACCGGCCATGACCCGGCCGTCGCGGAACTCGACCGTCGCCGCATCGAACCCGTGCGTGGACGCGCAGAAGGCCGCCAGCCGCGCCTTGATCTCGCGAGCGGCGGCCTGCGCCGCCTTGCCGTTCAGGTCGGCACCGCTGGAGGCCGCCGTGGGCGAGGTGTTGGGTACCTTGCTGGTATCCGTCGCGGTGATGCGCACCTGCCGGACCTGCAGCCCGAACTCCTCGGCCACCACCTGGGCTACCTTGGTGTACACGCCCTGGCCCATTTCCGTGGCGGCATGGTTGATCATGACGCTGCCGTCATGATAGACATGCAACAGGGCGCCCGCCTGGTTCAGGAAGGATGCGGTGAAGGAAATGCCGAACATCACCGGCGTGAGCGCGAGACCGCGCTTGATCAGCGGTTCGCGGGCATTCCATTGGTCGACCGCCGCGCGCCGCCGCGCGTATTCGCTGGATGCCTCGAGCTCGGTGACCAGCTCGAGAATGACGTTGTCCTCCACCCGCATGCCGTAGTGGGTCATCGCGCGCGGGCTAGATGGATCAGCCGAATAGAAATTCGCCTTGCGCACGGCCAGCGGGTCGAGTTTCAGGTGGCGGGCGATGTCGTCGATCACATGCTCGCCCGCCAGGATGCCCTGCGGACCGCCGAAGCCGCGGAAGGCGTTGGCCGACTGCTGATTGGTCTTGAGCCGCAGGGAGCGGATGGTGACGTTGGCCAGATGGTAGGCATTCGAGACATGCATGACTGCGCGATCATTGACCGAACCGGAGAGGTCGGCCGACCAGCCGCAGCGCGACGCCAGGGTCATTTCAAGGCCGAGAATCCGCCCGCTGGCATCGAACCCGACTTCATAGTCGGCGCGGAACTCATGGCGCTTGCCGGTGAGCATGAAATCATCGTCACGATCCGCCCGGAACTTGACCGCACGCTTGAGCTTGGCCGCGGCCAGCGCGGCGACAGCGGCGAAGTAGGCTGCCTGGGTTTCCTTGCCGCCGAACGCGCCGCCCATGCGGCGGCACTCGACCACCACCTGGGAAGGGGCCACGCCGAGCACGTGCGCGACCGTGAACTGGGTCTCGGTGGGATGCTGGGTCGATGAATACACCAGCATCTGGCCGTCTTCCCGGGGGCAGGCATAGGCGATCTGCCCCTCCAGGTAGAACTGCTCCTGGCCGCCCATGAGCAGTCGGTTCGACAGCCGGTACGGCGCCGCAGCGATCGCGGCCTTGGCGTCGCCGGTGACGAGCGTCAGCGGGGGCAGCACGTGGGAGTTGGCGCGTATGGCGTCGTCGTAATCGAGGATAGGCGGTTCTTCCTCGTAGGTCACCTGCGCCAGCCGCGCAGCGCGCCGCGCCGCCTCGAGCGAAGTTGCCACCACGGCGAACAAGGGCTGCCCGATGTACTCGACCCGGTCGATCGCGAACACCGGTTCGTCATGCTTGACAGGGCCGATGCACTTCTCGCCGGGGATGTCCGCATGCCCCAGCACGGCGACCACGCCTGCGGCGGCGCGCACGCGGTCGAGTTGCATGGCGACCAGTCGGCCGCGCGCAACGGTGCTCATGCCCACCGCGATGTGCAGGGTGCCTGCCAATTCGGGAATGTCGTCGATATAGGTGGCGGCACCCGCCACATGCAGATGCGCGCTGTCGTGCGGGAGGGCGGCGCCCACCGCACCGGTGCGGACGGCGCTTGCTGGCAAATCGCGCTTCATGGCAACACCTCCAGATCGGCAAGGCGCAGGGCCGTCGCGTGCTCCCCGGCCGGTGCGACTTCGAGAAAAAAACGTTTGACCAGATTGCGGGCCACCTGGCGCCGGTAGGCGGCGCTCGACCGCATGTCGGAAATCGGCTGGAAATCGCCATCCAGCGCCTCTTGCGCCACCTGCATGGCCGCCTCGTCCAGCGTTCGCCCGAGCAACGCCTGTTCGGCGCGCGTCGCGCGCTTCGGCGTCGCCGCCATGCCGCCGAAGGCAATGCGCGCCTCGACCACCACGCCCCGCTCGACCTTGACCATGAAGCCGGCGCACAGGGCGGAGATATCCTGGTCGAAACGCTTGGAGACCTTGTAGACGCGGAAGCGCTGGGACCGCGCCGGCAGGGGCACGCGTATCGCGGCCACATATTCGCCGTCTGCCCGGGCAGTCTGCTGGTAGGCGAGGTAGAACGCCTCCAGCGGCATCGTGCGCTCCCCGGACAGGCTGCGCAACACCACCTCCGCCCCAAGCGCGATGAACGCGGGCATCGAGTCGCCGATCGGCGAACCGTTGGCGACGTTGCCTCCCACGGTGGCGCTGTTGCGCACCGGCGGCGAGGCAAAGCGCAGCAGGTGTTCCTGCATTTCCGGCCAGTGGCGCAGCAGGTGCGGCATCGCCTCGCTCCAGGTGACCGCCGCGCCGATGTCCAGGCGGCCCCCGCTTGCGGCAACCCGATGCAGACTGTCGATCTCGCTGACCAGCACCAGTTTCGGGAAGGTGCGCAGTTGCTTGGTTGCCCACAGTCCGACATCGGTGAGGCCGGCGATGATGCGCGCATCGGGGTGCGCCGCCAGGCAACGCGCCAGTGAAGCCTCGGTTTTGGGTGTGAACCATTTGCCGGCGGCCCCGTCGAGCACGAGTTCGCCGCACCCGCGGGCAAGCGTGCGCAGGGCCTTTTCATGGGCCTCGTCGCGCGCCGATTCGGCGGGGCTGCGCGGCACCGCCAACGCCTGCCGGGCCGCATCGGCGATCGGCCGGTAACCGGTGCAACGGCAGAGGTTACCCGCAAGCAGGCTGTCGACTTCCTGTCGCGTCACCTCGCGCGGCGCGTGCGCGCGGAAATCCGCGTAGAGCGACATCACGAAACCGGGCGTGCAAAAACCGCACTGCGAGGCATGGCAATCCACCATCGCCTGCTGTACGGGATGCGGCACGCCACCAACGGCCACGCCCTCGACGGTGGTCACCGCCTTTCCGTGCAGCGCGGGCATGAACTGGATGCAGGCATTGACGGCGCGATGGCGTATGCGGCCGTCCGCGTCAATATCGGCAACGGTAACGGTGCACGCGCCGCAATCGCCCTCGGCGCATCCCTCCTTGGTGCCGGGCAGCGCACAATTCTGGCGCAGATATTGCAAAAGGGAGAGCGTGGGTGGCAAGTCCGTCACGCTGACGGGCTCGCCATTGAGCAGGAACTTCATGCAAGGGTCACTCATGATCAACTTTGTATACAATTGTTTGTTCTGCGGGAACATGCAAATTCCGCGCCGCTTCGCTCGGACGGCCGGCCCTTGTGCGCCTGCCGCCACACCTGCTTGTCCAAACTTCGCCGTCTCTGCCTGATCGACTCCATGTCCAACAAATTTATCGAGTTTGACCGCGTCTGGCTCAAATACAACCCGACGGCGGATTTCGCCATCGAGGAAGTGACCGTCGACATCAGGGAACACGAATTCGTCGCCATCGTCGGCCCGTCCGGCTGCGGCAAGTCGACATTCATGAAACTATGCACCGGTCTGCGCCCTCCCTCCAAGGGTACGATCATCGTCGATGGACGGCAAGTCGCCGGGCCGCTCAAGATCACCGGCATGGCCTTTCAGGCGCCCAATCTGCTGCCCTGGCGCACCACTCTGGACAACGTCTTGCTGCCGCTGGAGATCGTGGAGCCCTACAAGTCGCAGTATCGGGAAAAGCGCGAACAGTTCGAGGATCGCGCGATGAAACTCATCCGCACCGTGGGCCTGGCCGGATGGGAAAACAAATTTCCGTGGGAACTCTCCGGCGGCATGCAGCAGCGCGCTTCGATATGCCGCGCCTTGGTGCATGAACCCAAGCTTCTCATGCTCGACGAGCCTTTCGGCGCGCTGGACGCATTCACCCGCGAAGAACTGTGGTGCGTGCTGCGCGACCTGCACGCGGAGAACCCGTTCACCGTGGTGCTGGTGACGCACGACCTGCGCGAGGCCACCTTCCTGGCGGACACGGTTTACGTGATGAGCAAACGTCCGGGGCGCATCGTGGCGCGCCGCGAAATCGATCTGCCACGGCCACGCGACATCGAGGTCACGTATTCGGAAGCATTTTCGAAGATCGTGCATGAATTGCGCGAACATATCGGCGCGATCCGCAAGTCCTGAATCCCCGAGGAACCCACATGACCAAGTCATTTGTCGAAAAGCATGCCCCCGCCCTGCTGGTGATCGCCATCCTGCTCCTGTGGGAGCTGATCTGCCGCGGCTTCAAGGTGGATCCGTTCGTCCTGCCGATGCCTAGCGCCATCTGGGACTCGCTGCTCGAGTTCAAGAAGCCGATCTTCGACCATGCCCTGCAAACATTCTGGACCACCATGGTCGGCTTCGCCGTCGCGGTACTGGTAGGCATCATCCTCGGTTGCCTGCTCGGCTCGTCGGCCCTGGTCTACCGGGCCTGCTACCCGTTGCTGGTGGGCTTCAACTCCATCCCCAAGGCCGCCTTCGTGCCTATTCTGGTGGTCTGGTTCGGGATCGGCACCACGCCGGCGATCGTCACCGCCTTTTTGATCTCGTTCTTTCCGATCGTCGTCAACGTTGCCACCGGACTCGCGACGCTGGAACCGGAACTCGAGGATGTGTTGCGCGCGCTGGGCGCCTCGCGGGTGGAAATCCTGCGCAAGGTCGGGCTGCCGCGCTCGATGCCGTTCTTCTTTGCCTCTCTCAAGGTGGCCATCACGCTGGCCTTCGTGGGCACCGTGGTGTCGGAAATCAGCGCATCGAACGCGGGCATCGGTTATCTGATGATGTCGGCCTCATCGAGCCTCAAGACGCCGCTCATGTTCGCCGGCGTGATCGTCATCTCGATCATGGCCATGGCGATGTACGAGGTGTTCGCCTGGATCGAGATGCGCATGACCGGCTGGGCGCATCGCGGGCAGCAGGCCACCGCCTGAGCGGCGCAGCCGCCCTAGCGGACTTCCCCCCTGCGACTCAGGACCGCGGCCGCGCCGCGGCCGGCGTCGGGGTACGGATCACCACCAGGGTCAGGCCGGCAAGAATCGCCAGGGCGCCCACCAGGATGTTGGCGGTGAGCTTTTCATCCAGAATCAGCACGCCGCCGGCGACACCGAAGAGCGGCGTGAGGTAATTGACAGAAACGGTCTTGACCGGGCCAATACTGGCGATGAGGCGGAAGTAGAGCATGAAGGCAATGGCGCTCGAAAACGCGGCCAAGGCGACGATGTTGGCCCAGACGAGCGGCGATGGAATTGCCTGCGGCAGGGCCATCAGGGCGGGCGGCAGCAGCATGAGCGCGCACGCCACCTGGCTGCCCGTCGCGTTGGCCAGCGGCGGAATCCGCCCGGTGTACTTCTTGGCGTACACGCCGGCGACGCCGTAGAGGGCAGCCGCGCCAAGGGTCAAACCGACCGCCCAGAGCGGCGGCACGTCCGCCGCCGATGGATTCCATCCCGTGAGCAGCGCCACCCCCGCCAACCCGAGCAGCAGGCCGGTGCCCTTCTGCCACGTAAAGCGCTCGCCCATCCAGAGGGCGGCGATCAGGGCGGAGAACAGCGGTGCCATGCTCACCAGGACCACGCTGTAGGACGCCGACTGCGCCGTCTGCGCGGTGGCGATCATGGCAAACGGAAGGGCGGACCCCAGCGCGCCGCTGATCGCATAACATGTCCAATTGCGTCGCAAGTCGAGCGGCACGCCGCTGGCGCGCAGATAGCCATACAACAGGACGCTGGCTATGGCAGCGCGCAATTCCACCAGGGCGAATGGTCCGGTGGACGGCACGGCCACGCGGATGAACACGAACGCCAGGCCCCAGCAGGCCGCCAGGGCGATCAAACGCAAGAGGTCCGCGGCCGCCACGCTGACAGCCCGGGGTCAGACGGGCGGGACTCTGGTATGCCAGTCGGTCGCCCCCTGATAGGCGGCACCCATGCGGTAGAGGTCCGCCTCGGCGAACGGACGACCGATCAGCTGCATGCCGCACGGCAGGTTGCCCGGCGTAAACCCGCACGGCAACGCCAGGGCGGGCAGCCCTAGAACGTTGATGGGACGCATCAGCCGCGTGATTTCGTCGAGGATGCGCATCATGTTGGGGCCGCCGCTGACATCGACGTCCGACAGCCTGGGTACCGGAAAGGCAAGAATCGGCGCGATCAGCGCGTCGCACTTCGAATAGACCGCGGCGACGAATTCGCGCAGGAGACGGGCGCGCGAGCGCTGCGCATCGACATAGTCGGCTCCACCCGCCGCCAGCGTCACCTCGATGCGGCCGCGGGTCTGGGCGGTGTAATCGCCGGCTCGCTCGCGCATCCAGGCGCCATGCACACCGACGACATCGCCCCAGGTCAGCAGAAAACCGGTGGCATTGATCGCATCGAGGTCCGGCATCGCCACTTCCACGACTTCCGCGCCCAGCCCGCGGAATGCCGCGGCGGCCGCGGCAAGCAGTTTGGCGACTTCGGGGTCGACCTGGAGGTCGAAAAAGCCGCGCGGCACGCCGAGCCGCAGGCCACGCACATCGGCGCTCCCCGCGGCGGACACGTAATCGGGCACCGGCACATCGAGCGTCGAGGCGTCGCGCGCGTCGCGCCCTGCCAGCACCGAAAGCATGAGCGCGTTGTCTGCCACCGTGCGGGTGAGCGGACCGACCGTGTCGAGCGACTGCGAAAGAGGCATGCAGCCGGCACGCGAGACCCGGCCGAAAGTGGTTTTCATGCCTGTCACGCCGCACAGGGCCGCGGGCATGCGCACCGAACCCGCCGTATCGGACCCGAGCGCAGCGAACACAGTGCGCGAGGCCACCGACACCGCGGATCCGGACGAGGAGCCGCCGGTGATGTGGTCGGTGTTCCACGGATTGCGCGCGTCGCCCAGAAAGGCGTTCTGGCCGGTCGGGCCGTAGGCAAACTCGGTCATGTTGAGGTTGCCGATCTGCACCGCGCCGGCGGCGTCGAGCCGCTCCAGCACGGCCGCGGTTTCCGGCGCCTTCCAGTCGGCGCGGATCTTCGAGCCACAGGTCGAAACCTCGCCGGCGCGGTAAAACATGTCCTTGTGGGCCATCGGCACGCCGTGCAGCGGACCGCGCACGACGCCGCGCGCGAGGTCGGCGTCGCAGGCCCGGGCAGCGGCCATGGCTTCGTCGGCCTTGATGCGGACGAAGGCGTTGACCTTGGGTTGCAGGGCCTGCGCGCGATCGATCGCCGCCTGGGTGAGTTCGACGGAGGAAACCTGCCGGGCGCGTACAGCCGCGGCGGCTTCCACGAGGGTCATGTGCAGCGGGTCTGCCATCACACGCCCCCTTTGGCAGGCATGCTTTCAAGCAGGGCCGCGGCAAAGGCGGCAGCGTCGTCCTCGAAGGTCAACCTGGCCCTGACGCGCCCGAAGGCCTCGATCCTCGGCGCCGCTGTCGCGGCGATCTGTACGGCTCGCTCGGGCGTGACCGCCCAGCCGGCACGGCGTGCGGTGCTCTCCACATCCGCTGCTGAAAACTTGCTCATTGGCGCTTGCTCCCGTTAACTGCTGATGATGACGCGATGCACTTTTTTCTTGCCGGCACGCAGCAAAAGCGCGCCGTCGCGGATTTCGGCGGGTCCGACGCGTGCCTGGATGTCGTGCACCGACACATCGTTGACATGCGCACCGCCCTGTTGCATCAGCCGTCTCGCCTCCCCCTTGGACGCCGCCAAGCCGGTTTCCACGAGCAGGTCGACCAGGGCAATACCCTCGCTGAACCGTGCCGGACTCACCCGGGTAGAGGGAATCGCATTGAGGTCGCCGCCCACCCCGAAAGCGGCCTGAGACGCCGCGCGGGCCTCCAACGCCGCAGCCTCCCCGTGGCACAAAAGGGTGGCCTCGAAGGCAAGCCTCGCCTTGGCGGCATTGAGCGCCGCGCCTTCGGCCGACCCCAGCCGATCAACCTCATCCATCGGTAGAAAGGTGAACAGGGCTAGGAATCGGCGCACGTCGCGGTCGTCAGTATTGATCCAGTACTGGTAGAAGTCGTAGGGGGTGGTACGCGCGGCGTCCAGCCAGACCGCGCCGGTGGCGGTCTTGCCCATTTTTTCCCCGCGCGCGGTCGTCAGAAGGGGAAAGGTGATGCAGAACGCCTGCTTGCCGTGCTTGCGGCGAATCAGGTCGGTACCGGCCAGGATATTGCTCCACTGGTCATCCCCGCCCATCTGCAAAAGACAGCCGTGCCGCTCGAACAGGCTGAGGTAGTCATAGGCCTGCAGCAACTGGTAATTGAACTCGATGAACGACAGCCCCTCCTCGCGTTCCAGCCTCGCCCGGTAGGCTTCGGCGCGCACCATCTCATTGACGCGGAAATAGCGGCCGATGTCGCGCAGAAACTCGATGTAATTGAGCTTGAGCAGCCAGTCAGCGTTGTTCGCCGACAGGCCAGCAGCGCCGTCGAGGTTCAAATATCGACGAAGTTGACCGAGGATACCGAGACCATTGGAGGAGATGGCATCGAAATCCAGCATCTTGCGCATTTCGGTCTTGCCCGACGGATCGCCCACCATGGCAGTACCGCCGCCGATCAGCCCGAGCGGCTTGTGGCCGGCACGCTGCAAGTGGGCCATGGCCATGATGGGTACCAGGCTGCCGCAGTGCAGGCTGCTGGCGGTGGGGTCGAACCCGATATAGAAGGTGACCGGCCCGGCCCCCAGCAGCGCGCGCACGGCGGGTTCGTCGGTGACCTGCGCGACGAAGCCGCGCTCCCGCAGGATATCGAAGGCGTTCGAATTCATGGGTGTTTACGATTGCGCGTCCGCCCGGGGCGAACATGACAGGTTTGTTATACTGTGATTTTTGTCACGCGCGCAGGCTCCGCAACCGAGGCAGCGGTTTGTCGGCAGGAGCGCGCACTCTCCCCGAAAAACAAGGCCCGCCGCGTGAAGATCGAGATTCTATCCCGCTTGAGCCCCGCACGGATACGCCAGGTGCGCTTCGGGGCGCTTGCGCTGGCCTTGTCAGGCGCGGCGTTCGGCACGCTGGGCGTCGTGGGCCCGGAGTCGGTTCCCTCGGCCCCGGTATCCCAGGCCCTTTCCCTGGCCGGTTCAGCCGTCATCAGCATCGGCGAGGAAGACCGCGGGGTTTTCCGCGAGGAGCGCATCCAGCGCGGTGATACGCTGGCCTCGATTCTTGAGCGCCTCGGCGTCGATGACCAGGCCGCCTTCCAGTATTTGCGCTCCAACCCCGCCGCGCGCGTCTTGTCGAACAACCTGCGTCCGGGCAAGACCATCCGCGCCGAAACCGGAAGCGACGGCGAATTCGTCTCCCTTTCCTATGCGGTATCCCCGACCGAAATTCTAAAGGTCGCCAAGGATGACAACGGCTTTACTGCGGCCAAGACCGAGATCCCGCTTGACAAGCGGGTGCACATGAAGGCAGCGGAAATCCGCCATTCGCTGTTCGCGTCTGCCGATGCGATCGGTCTGCCAGACAGCGTCACCATGCAGGTCGCCGAAATCTTCTCCGGCGACATCGACTTCCACAAAGACATCCGCCGCGGCGACCGATTCCGGGTGGTCTACGAAATGCTTTATCACGAAGGCGAATTCATTCGCGCAGGCCGCGTCCTGGCGGTGGAGTTCGTCAACAACGGCAAGACATTTGCGGCCGTCTGGTACGAAAGCCCCGACAGCAAGGACGTATCCGGCTATTTCACCCCGGACGGCAAGAACCTGCGCAAGGCCTTCCTGCGCTCGCCGCTCGAGTTCTCCCGGGTGACCTCGGGCTTCGGCGGGCGCATGCACCCGATTTTCCAGACCTGGAAACAGCATACCGGGGTCGACTACGCGGCTCCGGCGGGTACGCGGATTCGCGCGGTGGCCGATGGGGTAGTGGAATTCTCCGGCAAGCAGGGCGGCTATGGGAACGCGGTGGTCATTCGTCATCAGGGCCAGTACTCCACCCTCTATGCGCATATGAGCGGTTTCGGTCCCGGCGTGACCAAAGGCGCACGCATTTCCCAGGGCGATACCGTCGGTTTTGTGGGTCAGACCGGCTGGGCGACCGGCCCGCACCTGCATTACGAATTCCGCGTTGCCTCGGTCGCGGTCAATCCGCTGACCATTGCATTGCCGGCCGCCCTGCCCCTCGAGGAGCGACATCTGGCGGATTTCCGCCTCAGGGCACAACCTTCGATGACGCGCATTACGATGATGCGCACCACCGCGCAATTCGCCGCCCTCGACTAGACGGAAGGCTTTGGAGTCCGCCCTAGCCATCGGCCTGATGTCGGGCACCAGCCTGGACGGCGTGGACGCCGCGCTGGTGGACTTCTCCGGACCGGCCCCGTGCGTGCGCGCAACCCATTTCGCCACCTTCGCGCCGGCTTTGCGCGACGAGCTTTTCGCGCTTCAGTCCGGCGGTGCCAACGAAATCGAGCGTGCCGCGCTGGCGGCCAATGGACTCGCTCGCGCGTATGCAGCCGGCGTGGACGCCTTGTTGCAGGATGCTGGCACCTCGGCGGGGTCAGTGCGCGCGATCGGCGCGCACGGTCAAACCGTGCGGCACCGCCCGGAACTGGGCTTCACGATCCAGCTAAACAATCCTACGCTGCTTGCCGAACTTACCCGAATCACTGTCGTTGCCGACTTCCGGAGCCGGGATGTGGCCGCCGGCGGGCAGGGCGCACCTCTGGCACCCGCGTTTCACCGGGCATTTTTCGGTAGCGCCATCGAACGGCGCGCGGTCGTCAATGTGGGCGGCATTGCCAACCTGACGCTGATCGGCAAGGACGGCGGCACGCGCGGATTCGACACCGGCCCGGGGAATGTCTTGATGGACTTCTGGTGTGAGCGCCATAGGGGTCGATCATTCGATGATGCTGGGGCATGGGCAGGTACCGGGAAAGTCGTTCCGGGGTTGCTGGAGGTCATGCTGCGCGACCCGTACTTCGCCCGTCCCGCTCCGAAAAGCACCGGGCGCGACCTGTTCAATCCGGCCTGGCTCGCTCGGCAAATTGCCCAGTGCTCGATAGTGGAAGCGCTTGAGCCATCCGATGTGCAGGCCACGCTCCTTGAGTTGACCGCACGCAGCATCGCCGATGGCATGGCGGCCCAGGCTGTCGATGCGATTTTTGTGTGCGGAGGGGGCGCTAGAAACGAAGGCCTGATGCAGCGCCTGCAGGCGCTCATGGGCGCAACGCCGGTGCGCTCGACCGCGGCGATCGGCATTCCGCCTGAGTGGGTGGAGGCGGTGGCCTTCGCGTGGTTCGCCCTGCAAGCCATCCACGGCAAGCCGGCTAATCTTCCGCAGGTAACCGGCGCGCGCGGGTTGCGGGTGCTGGGCGCCATCTACCCGGCCTGATCCCAGGCGCCACCAAAAAACAAAGGGCGCCTCGCGGCGCCCTTCTTGCAGCCGTGCCGCCGGGACTGGTTAGACCGAAAAGGACGATCCGCAGCCGCAGGTAGTCTGGGCATTCGGATTCTTGATGACGAACTGCGCGCCTTCGAGGTCTTCCTTGTAATCGATTTCCGCGCCTACCAGATACTGATAACTCATTGAGTCGATCAGCAGCTTGACGCCGTTTTTTTCGAGCATGGAGTCGTCTTCGTTGACGGTTTCGTCGAACGTGAACCCGTACTGGAAACCCGAGCACCCGCCACCGGTGACGAATACCCGCAATTTCAGCTCAGGATTACCTTCCTCGTCGATCAGCTGGGCAACCTTGGTCGCGGCGCTGTCGCTGAAGATGAACGGTACTGGGATTTCGGACGGTGCATTCATTGACTAGCCTCTTGGGTCTGGATTCCGACATTCATATTATGGGGCCGATGGCCAGCAACTTCAAACGCACCGCCAGTAGGGTCTTGAGACACCGCGCTTTGGCGCGGCTGGTAGAGCGACGCCGTGCGCGGGGGCGGGTTCGAGGCGCCTCAGGTGTTGTTGGCCGCCAGTTTGAGGTTGCCGCGCTGGCCGTCGGCGCCGAGCGCCCCGCTGTGCTCGAGCTTGCCATCGAGGGTTGCGCCAAGGTGGATTTCCAGCGCCTTGTAGTGTACGTCGCCGCGCACGCGCGCCTTGGGCTGCAGTTCGAGAAACTCGGATACGAAGATCGGCCCTTCCACGCCGCCGTTGATGACCACATGGGCGGCGCGGATCTCGCCTTCCACATGCGCCTTTTCGCTGACCACCAGCGTGCTGTTGGTCTCCGCCGTGCCGCCGGCTGCAACCACGTTGCCGCGCACGGTGCCGTCGATGCGCAGGCCGCCGGAGAACACCACGTTGCCTTCGATGACCGTGGTGACCCCGATGAGGCTGTCGATGGTGCTTTGTGGCTTGTTCCGCTTGAGTCCGAACATGTTGGTTTCCTCTCTCTCGGCTGCGGCAGGCGCAACCCGCTTATCGTTTCGCATCAGCCGGTTCCCGAATCGAGACGGGAACCTGGACCGGCACGGTCTGGGATGCTCGCACGCGGTCGCCTTCGAGAACCCTGACCATGACCTGCTTGGGGACGACCCTCGCCGGCAGATCCAGACTGCCTTCGACCCGCTGAAAATAGCGAAACTTCACCCGGGTGACGTCGGGCGCGGCTTTTTCGTTGGCGGGGAGGCGGATGATAGCACCGTTGGCGCCGCCGTCCGGGTCAATCTGGAATTCCAGGCGGCCTGAAAACTCCGGTTCCTGCTGGTTGCCCATGATGCTGCCGGTGCGGGTACCACGGGTGAGCAGCAACCTGAACTTCAATTGCCCCGCCTCCACCGCAACCCTTGCACCGGCGATGGTGAAGGAGCCCTCCTGCCGCTCGCCGGCCATCATGCCTTCGAACATCGCCAGGTCTTCTTTGAGCCGGGTATTTTCCGTCTCAAGGACCTGCACCTGGGCTGCCAGGTTGCGCTGCGTGGTTTGCTCGATCGCGAGGCGGCTGCCGGATGCGTCCTGGTCGGCGCGCAGTCGGGCATTTTCCTGGCTCAGCGACGCAGCGCGGGCACGCAGGTCGGTCAGTTCCTGCTGAACTTCATCCCGGTCGAATCCCGCGAACCTGCGCCCCGCATCATAGATCCACGCAGCAAAGGCGGTCGACACGGAAAGCACGACAATCCAGAACAACGCGCGCAAATACCAGGGAATGTGAGTGCGCACCGACATTTTCGGCGCCGCGATGGTCATGCGGCGCCGCATGAACCGGAAAAGCCGGAAATTCGGCATGGGCAGCCTCTGCGCAGCGCGTGGGCTGGTCAGGGCACCAATCCGACCGACTCTAGGCCCGTCGATTCGGGCAAGCCGGCCATGATGTTCATCACCTGCACCGCCTGCCCGGCCGCACCTTTGGTGAGATTGTCGATGACCGACAGAATCATCAGAGTGTCGCCGGCGCCTACTCGATGCACGGCGATCCGGCAGGTGTTCGCGCCTCGCACCGAGCGCGTATCCGGCGTCGACCCGGGCGGCATCACATCCACGAAGGGCTCGCCGGCATAGGCTTTTTCATACACCTCCTGGAAATCCGCCTCTTTCGTGATGCGCGCATACAAGGTGGCATGGATGCCGCGGATCATGGGTGTCAGATGGGGGGTGAATACCAGCCCGACTGGCGCGGAGGTCATGCGCGCAAGCCCCTGCACGATTTCCGGATGGTGGCGATGGCCGGCAACACCGTAGGCCTTGAAATTGTCCGCCGCCTCCGCGTGCAGGATGCCGACCTCGGCCTTGCGACCCGCGCCCGATACGCCGGATTTGCAATCCGCGATCAGGTGCGATGCATCGATGAGACCTTGCTCCAGTGCCGGCTTGAAGCCCAGTTGCACCGAGGTCGGGTAGCATCCCGGCAATCCGATGACGCGCGCGCTGCGAATGGCGGCGCGATTGACTTCCGGGAGCCCGTAAACAGATTCCTCGAGCAGTGCCACCGCCGAGTGCGGCATCTTGTACCACTTCTCGAACACGGCGGTATCGCGCAGCCTGAAGTCGGCGGCCAGATCGATGATCTTGACGCCTGCGCCGACCAGCGCAGGCCCCATGTCCATCGCGACGCCGTGCGGCGTGGCGAAGAACACCACGTCGCACTTGTCGAGCGCGGCGTCTTCCGGCGTTGAAAAGGCGAGGTCGACAGCCTTGCGCAGGGAAGGAAACATGTCCGCGACCGGCAAGCCGGCTTCCTTGCGCGAGGTGATGGCCTTCAGCCTCGCCGCAGGATGACGGGCGAGCAACCTCAAGAGTTCGACCCCGGTGTAGCCGGTGCCTCCGACGATGCCGATATTGAGCATTCGAGCCTCCTGTTCAGTATCCGGATACCGGATCGGCGCACATCATCCGCTATTGAACCCAAAAAAAAGGGCCGCCACGCGGGCAGCCCTTTTCGGACGTACTGCTAGACCGCGATCAGCGCTTCGAGAATTGCTTGCGGCGTCGCGCCTTGTGCAAGCCGACCTTCTTGCGCTCGACTTCGCGGGCGTCGCGCGTGACCAAACCCGCCTTGGACAACACAGGCTTGAGCGTCGCATCGTAGTCGATCAGGGCACGCGTGATGCCATGGCGCACCGCGCCGGCCTGCCCCGACTCCCCGCCACCGGCGACGTTGACCTGGATGTCGAAAGTCTCGAGATGGTTCGTCAACTCAAGCGGCTGGCGGACGATCATGCGGCCGGTTTCGCGGGCGAAGAAACTGTCGACCGGCTTGCCGTTGACGACGATCGCGCCCTTGCCCGACTTCATGAAAACCCGTGCCACCGCAGTCTTGCGGCGCCCGGTACCATAATTCTTGTTGTCGATCATGATGACCTCGAAGGAACTTCAGGCCTAGTGGAGGGCCAATGACTGCGGTTGTTGCGCGGCATGCGGATGCGAAGCCTCCGCATACACCTTGAGCTTTTTGAACATGGCGTAGCCGAGCGGGCCCTTGGGCAGCATGCCCTTGACCGCCTTTTCCAGCGCACGACCCGGGGCACGCTCCTGCATCTTGCCGAACGTGGTTTCGTAGATGCCCCCGGGGAACCCGCTATGCCGGTAGTACTTCTTATCGAGCGCCTTGTTGCCGGTGACGCGCAGCTTGGCAGCGTTGACAACGATGATGTAGTCGCCGGTATCGACGTGCGGCGTGAACTCAGGCTTGTGCTTGCCGCGCAGACGGCGGGCGATTTCGGTGGCGACCCGGCCGAGAACCTTGTCTTCGGCATCGATCAAATACCAGCCGCGGGTGACTTCATGCGGTTTGGCGGAGAAGGTTTTCATTTCAACCTCAGCTTCTACTCAACTTGTAATCTGTGGGCGCGGCCTCCATAGCTCGACGTTGAGGGGCCACATGTCGTATCTCGACCGCCATGCCACAGTTCAATTGGCTAACGCAGCAAAGAGCCTGCCATTATAAGCGCTCGTTTCCCCTCTGGTCAATGTGCCCGGGGAAAAATTAAGCCCTGGACCCGACCAAAAAAAAGCCCAAGCCGGTGAGGGCTTGGGCTTAATCCACCAAAGGAGGAGGGTGGAGGAGACAAACAGGTCGGAGGCGATGGATTCAAAGGCACCAACTCATAAGTCGCCGTAATCAACATCCGTCCTCACTACGCTTCGAATGTTACCCGAACCAATTGTGCATTGCAAGAGATTTGTTGCGGCACGGAAAAATATCTTGGCCAAGCAAAAAGGCGCGACATTTCTGTCTTAATAATTCTAATAATCAACGGTTTACGCATGAATTACTTTTCTAGACCATCGTTTGGTTTGATTTTTTAAATAGGCACTTACTTGATTAGTCCAAAAATGCGGCGACGCATCATCGAGATATTGGTGCAGCGTGGCCAGCACGTAACCACCTATCGTGCATTGCCTTGGGGCAGCCTACAATCCGCACTGTGACCTTTTCGCAATAGGAAATGAACATGCAAAGTACGGTTCGCTGGACAGGATATGGGCACGAGGGGATGACCTTCCAGGCAGAAACCGGAAGCGGACATGTCGTAGTCATGGATGGCGCCCCGGAGGGCGGCGGCCGCAACCTGGGCCCGCGCCCCATGGAAATGGTTCTGCTCGGCACCGGCGGATGCACCGCTTATGACGTGGTGCTGATACTGAGGAAAAGCGGCCAGCACATCACCGCCTGCGACGTCGAACTCAGCGCCGAACGCGCCGAAACCGATCCGAAGGTGTTTACCCGCATCCACCTGCACTTCAAGGTGCGCGGCAAGGGATTGCGCGCACAACTGGTGGAGCACGCCATCAAGCGCAGCCACGACAAGTACTGCTCCGCCACCGCGATGCTGCAGTCGACGGCGACGATCACGCACGACTACGAGATCGCCGAGGACTGAATCATCGGCGGGCTTCCAGCCAGGACTGGAACATCAGAACGTTCCAGAGGAAGTGCTGGTGATTGAACCTGCCTGACTGGTGCTCCTGCCAAGCCTGCGCAACCGGTTGCGGGCGGATGTAGCCTTCTTTGCGCAAGCGGTCCGGGTCGAGAAGGGCGCGCGCCTAAAGCCGCCATAACGCGTACCCTGCCGCTGCGACCTCCTCGCGCCTGAGTACGGACTTAACATCAACCACTGCGCCTCCTGCCTTGAGACAACCATCGAGCGAGGAGGTTTCGAGGCTCTTGTATTCCTTGTGAGCCACAGCAATCACCACGGCGTCAGCCTGTGGCAAATCCTCCCATGCAGTTAAGCCGACGCCGTATTCATGCTTCGCCTCGTCACTGCTAGCTGACGGATCATGAACAAAAACCTCGACCCCGTAGGTCTGCAATTCGGCAACGATGTCGATGACCCGCGAATTGCGCAGGTCAGGACAATCTTCCTTGAATGTCAACCCCAACACATTGACCCGCGCACCCTTGATGGGGCTGCCCGTGGAAATCATCAGCTTGATGGTCTTCTCTGCAATGAACTTGCCCATCCCGTCGTTGATGCGGCGCCCCGCGAGTATCACCTCGGGGTGATAGCCCGTCGTTCCGGCTTTGTGCGTCAGGTAGTACGGGTCGACTCCGATGCAATGGCCGCCAACCAGCCCTGGACGGAACGGCAAAAAATTCCACTTCGTGCCTGCCGCCTGCAAAACCTCGGAGGTATCAATGCCGATACGGTCGAAAATGATCGCCAATTCGTTCATGAACGCGATATTGATATCGCGCTGACTGTTCTCGATCACCTTGGCGGCCTCAGCCACCTTGATCGAAGAGGCCTTGTGTACACCTGCTGTAACCACGCTGCTATAGAGGGCCGCGACACGCTCCAAGGTCTCGGGTGTGTCACCAGAAACTACCTTGAGTATCTTGGTGAAGGTGTGTTCCTTGTCCCCCGGATTGATGCGCTCCGGCGAATAAGCGACGTTGAAGTCGGCCTTCCATTTCATGCGTGAATGCTTTTCGATCACTGGCACGCACACCTCCTCGGTAGCGCCCGGATAAACCGTCGACTCGAAAATGACGGTCGTGCCTCGCTTCATGAACTTTCCAGCAGTCTCGCTGGCGCCGACCAGCGGCGAGAAATC
>CANGUJ010000012.1 GCA_947456845.1 Burkholderiales bacterium
CTGCGATGGGCATCCTGGTGGCGAGCTGGCCGATGGGTATCGCCATGGGCCAGATCGGGCATGTGTGGATCGCCGCGAACTACGACTGGCGCATGGCGTTCGTCGTGGCGGCGGGATACTGCATGGTCGGCGCGGCGGCGGTGGCGCTGTTGTACCGGGTGCCACCGCGGCCCGCCGGGGCCGCACCCGCCCCCGTGGCAGCACCGGGCTTGCCGCGCAATGAATTGGTGCTCACCCTGCTCGCGGCTGCGGTGTGGGGGCTGTTCAATGCCGGCTACATCGTCTTCCTGAGTTTTGCGCCCCGGGTCCTGGTCGACGGCGGCTACGGGGCCACAGAAGCGGCGGCGGTCATCAGCGTGGCCAGCTGGGTCATGATCTTTTCCATCGCTGCCGGCGGCCGGATCGCCGATCGCACTGGCAAGCGCGACCTGGTGCTCTACGTGTGCGCTGCGGTAGCGGTGGTGTGCGTGCTCCTCATGCGCGAGGTCGCCATCGCGCTGTGGCTGAGCCTGGCGTTCGGGCTGGTGGGTATGGCGTCCGCGGGCGTCATCATGGCGCTGACCGGCGAGGCGATGGCGCCGCAGCGCCGTGCCTTTGGCATGGGCGTGTTCTTCAGCGGCTATTTCGTCATCATGACGGCCACCCCGCCGGTCGCCGGCTGGCTCTATGACAAGAGCGGGGATGCGTACGTGTCCCTGGTGTTCGCGGGCGGGCTGCTTGCCGCCGCCGCATTGGCGAACTGGGCGTTTCGCAGTGCAAAGAAACGATTTTCGACCTGAGCAATCGCCTTACCGCTGGGGGTGGCCCAGCCGACCCATCGGCCGTGCTAGAGTGCGCGGCCGTTTCGCGCTTCCATGCGCCCGGCGCAGACAACCATGTCCCGCATCGCCCTGATCCACGCCGTCAAGGTCGCCATCGCGCCGGTCGAGGAGGCGTTCGCGCGCCTCTGGCCGCAAGCCACGCGCATGAACCTGCTCGACGATTCGCTGTCGGTCGATCGCGCCCGCGATGGCACGCTCACCGCCGCGATGGTGGCGCGCTTCGAAACGCTCGCCCGCTACGCAGCAGGTACCGGCGCGGACGGCATCCTTTTTACCTGCTCGGCCTTCGGGCCGGCCATCGAGGCGGCGCGGCGTGCGTTGTCGATTCCGGTGTTGAAACCCAACGAGGCGATGTTTGCCGAGGCCTTCGCGGCGGGGCAGCGGCTGGGCTTGCTGGCTTCCTTCGACCCGTCCATCGCGCCCATGGCCGAGGAGTTCACGGCCATGGCGCGGGCCCGGCAATCGCGCGCGCAGCTGGTCACGGCCTGCGCGGCGGAGGCGATGCCGGCGCTCAATCGCGGCGAGGCCGCCGTGCATGACGCGCTGCTGGCCGACAAGGCGCGCTCGCTCGAGGATTGCGACGCGATCATGCTGGCGCAGTTCTCCACCGCGCGTGCCCGTGCCGCCGTGGAAGCTGCCACTGGCCGCCCGGTGCTGACCAGCCCTGATTCGGCGGTGCGCGCCATGCGCGCTGCGCTCGGCGCCTGAGCCCTCGTCCGCAGCCCCTCGGGTCCTGTGGTGCAGTGCGCCGGGCTGACCCGCTACTCGGCCGCCCCGCTACTCGGCCGCCCTGCTACTCCGCCTTGATGCCGGCTTCCTTGATGAGCCTGGCGTACTTGGCCAGCTGGTCGCGCGTCATGGTGCCGAGTTCGTCCGGCGTGCTGCCGCGCGGGGTCAGCCCTTGCAGGTTCAACTTGTCGCGCACGTCCGGATCTGCCAGGGCCTTGACCACTTCGGACGACAGGCGCATCGCCACGTCCTTCGGCGTGCCGGCCGGCGCGAGAATGGCGAACCAGGAGTTGAACTCGAAGCCCGGCAGGCCGGATTCGGCGATCGGCGGCGCGTCGGCGAATTGCGGATGGCGCGCCTTCATCGAAACGCCCACCAGGCGCAGCTTGCTAGCGCGCACCAGCGGCGCGATGGTGGCCAGCCCCTGCATGGTCACGGGCACTTCGCCGCCCGCGGTGCCGGTGGCAGCCTGGGTCGCGCCCTTGTAGGGCACATGGGTCAGCTGTATGCCGGCAAGGGATGCGAACAGCGCCATGCCGATGTGCTGCGGGCTGCCGTTGCCGCCACTGCCGTAGTTGATCTTGCCCGGTGCGGCCCTGGCGGCGGCGATCAGGTCGCCGGCGGTCTTGTAGGGCGAGGCCGGATTGACGGCCATGCCCCACTCGACGGTGGCGACCAAGGATACCGGGTCGAAATCCTTGAGGATGTTCCACGGCATGCTGGCGGTGACATTGGGCACCATGGTCATGATGCTGTCGTTGAAGCCGCCCAGGGTGTAGCCGTCCGGCGCCGACTTGGCCACGCGTTCGGCGCCGATGATGCCGGCCGCGCCCGGCATGTTCTCGATGACGATCGACTGGCCCAGCCCGGCGGACATCTTCGCGGTAACGATGCGCGCCGCCACATCCACGGCGCTGCCGGCGGCCAGCGGCACGATCATGCGGATCGGCTTGCCGGGATAGGCCTGGGCGAACGCCGTGCCCGCCATCAGGCTGCCCAGCAACAGGATGGATAACTTGCGCATGGCGGTTCTCCTCAGTCCATGACTTCCAGGGGGGCGACGTCGAGGTCGGCGGCGGTCTTGTCGAGCGAGGCCTTGAGCTGCGGCGGCAGTGCGATGCCGCCCGCGCGGTTGGCGATGCGCTTTTCGTGCGACTGCTCGCCCGGCATCCAGATGCGTTCCACCCCCGGCATGCGTTCGCTCCCGCGCAGGTCGCGCACCACCACGTCCACCGCGGCCTTGAACTCGTCCAGGTCGCCGAAGGCGGCCGGGTCGATGGCGACCATCGCCTGCCCCGTGTTGCCGACGTTGGCGAAGTCCGAGTTGAAATCGATCACGTCCTTGCCCATGGCCGCGCCGTTAAGCGTGCCTGCAAGCAGGCCGATGATCAGCGCCAGGCCATAGCCCTTGTGGCCGCCGATGGGCAGCAGGAAGCCTTCGTCGGAACGCTTCGGGTCCAGCAACGGTTTGCCGGTGCGGTCGATCATCCAGCCCTCGGGCATCATTTCGCCGCGCTGCGCCTTGGCCTTGACCTTGCCGTAGGCCGCCACGGTGGTGGCCATGTCGAGCACCACCGGCGGTTCCTTGGCGGTCGGGATCGCGCAGGCCACCGGGTTGGTCGAAAGCAGCATGGTGAGCCCGCCCCAGGGCGGCAGGTGGTTGGCATTGCCCACCGCCATGTACAGGCCGATCATGTCGTGCGGCAGGCACATGCGCGCGTACAGCGAGGCCGGCCCGGCATGGTTGGAAAGGCGGGCGCCGACCCAGGCTACGCCGGCGGTCCTGGCCTTTTCGACGGCCAGCTCGGCGGCGCGCTTCATCACCAGATGGCCCATGCCGTTGTCGCCGTTGATGAGGGCCATCGCGGCCTTTTCCTTCTCGACGCGGATCACCGGATGCTTGTTGACGCCGCCTTCACGGATGCGCCGCAGGTAGGGTGCCAGCCGGATCGAGCCGTGGCCGTCTGAACCCTGCAGTTCAGCCTCGGCCATCAGGGTGGCCACGGTCAGCGCGTCGGCGTCCGGCAGGCCGGCCTTGCGGAAGGCGCGGTCCATGAAGTCGCGCAATGCGTCGAACGAAACGCGGATGGTCTGTGACAAGGCGTTGCTCCGGTGGATTACTTGATTCGCCACGCGAGCGTGGCACCTACAGTCCAGTTGCGGCCCGGCGCCGGTTCGAAAAAGCGGCCGTTGGATTCGTTGACGATCACCGAGCCGGCGTAACGCGCGTCGGACAGGTTGTCGACGCGCGCGAAGGCGGTGGCCACCCATGGTCCGATGCGCTTTTCGATGCCGGCGCGCAATGCCGCGACACTGTAGCCCGCGGCCGCGTCGCTGTTGCGGTCGTCAACCTGGATCTGGCTGACGCTGCGGAGCTCGAGCGCCGCATGCGGCGTGCCGTAGGACAGCGCGCGCGGTGCGCGCCACAGCAGTTCCGCATACAGGCTGCGCTTCGGGATGCCGGGCATGTCGGTGCCGGCGGCGATGGTCACCGCGGCGGCGGGGGCGCAGGGGGGCGCGCCAACGCAAGTACGGAAGGCGTCGGCGTATTTCGCTTCCAGCAGGGTATAGGCGGCGTAGACCGCCCAGCCGCTTGCGTAAGCCTTTGCAGCCGCGAGTTCCAAACCGCGCCGTTCGGTATGCCCGGCGTTCTGGAAAATCGCCCGGCCGCCGGTGTTGGAGGCGGTAACGATCTCGTCGGTCGTGTCGGCGCGGAACAGCGCGAGGTTGGCGTAGCCGCCGGCAAAGCGGGCTTTCAATCCCGCTTCGGCATGCCGGCTGGTGGCCGGGCGCAACGCGAAGTTGAGGCCGCTTCCGCCTGCCGGGCTGTAGGCCAGTTCGTTGAAGGTGGGCGTCTCGAAGCCGCGCCCCAGGGTGGCATAGGCGTTCAAGTCGCCGCTGATGCTCCACACCACGCCGGCCGCCGGCGTGGTGGCGCGGTAGACCACGGCGCCGCTGTCGTCCGGATTGCCGGCGACGACGTACAGGTCCTTCGAGGAGAACGCGACGCGCGACTGGCGGATGCCTGCGGACACCTTGATCAGCGGGTGCACCTGCCATTCGGCCTGGGCGAACTGGCTGGTGTTGACCACCCGGTTGTTCTCGTTGCGGCGCAGGGCGCCGATCACGCCTAGCGCGGCGGGCGCGGCGGAGGCGCCGGTGAAGTTCTGGAAGCCGCGCCGCAGTTCGTTCTGCACTTCCTGCGCAATCCCCGCAGTGACCATGTAGGCGCCGTCGGCGGCAATGCCCTGGTGGATCCAGCGCGCGTCCACGCCGTAGTAGCCACGGTCGAGGTCGATGACGCCGCCCGCCTGGGTGGGGGCGACTTGTGTCGCGGGCGCGATGGCCTGGTACTGCATGATGGCGCGGTCCCCGCCGTAGAAACCCACGCGCACCCGGTTCTCGCTGGAGAAGCGGTGCTCCAGCAGCGCGCCGCCCTGTACCTGGCGGGTCGACTTGCGGGTGTTGAAGGTCAGCGCCGCCGGCGAAGCCTGGTTGGGGTTGGCGCCGTATTCGGCGCGGGTGAGGCCCAGCGGGTCTTGCGATTCGGGCATGTCGACCCGGTTGCCGGTCAGCGTCAGGGTGGTGGCGCCGCCAAGGCTAAGCTTCAGGCGCAGGTTCTCCAGTTCGCGGGTGGCCGCGCTGTGGTCGCGCGCCCCGCCGGTGCCGAAGCGGCTCGCGTCGAAGGCATAGCCGACCGCGCCCTCCGAGCCGGCCACTTGCGCCCCCAGGCGCCAGGTATTGAAACTGCCGATGCTGGCCGACGGCGTGGCCTGCATGCCGGCGGGCGGATCGGCGCTGAAGATGGCGATCACCCCGCCCGCGGCGTTGCCGTGCAGGGCCGAGAACGGCCCGCGCATCACCTCCACCCGGGCCGCGGATGAAAGCGAGAAGTGCGACACCTGCCCGGAGCCGTCCGGCATGCTCGCCGGGATGCCGTCGGCGTACAGGCGGATGCCGCGCACGCCGAAGGTGGAGCGGGCGCCGAAGCCGCGCGAGGAGATCTGCAGGTCCTGCGCGTAATTCTGCCGGTCCGCGATGTTCAGGCCGGGCACTCGCGCCAGGGTTTCGGAGAGATTGACCTGGCGCTGGCCCTCCCGGAGCGTGCGGCCGCCCACCGCATCGATCGCGGCGGGCGCATCGAAGCTCGGCTGGGCAACGCTGGTGACGCTGACGACCACGCCGGCGGCGTCGGGCCCCGCCGCCTCCTGTGCCATCGCGCCGAGAGCGGTGCAGGCGGCGGCGAAGGACGCCGCACGCAGCACAGCGAAGGACGCCGCACGGGGCACGGCGGAGGACACCGCACGCAGCACGGCGGAGGACGCCGTGAGCCTGGCGGCCGCACGGCGGCCACGTTGCCTCATGGCACGACGAGGGTGGCGAGGTAGTCCGCCAGGGGTTCGAGCTCTTCCGGGGTGAGCGCCTGGGCCGCCGAGGTCATCGTGCCGTCGAAGTCGGCGCGCTTGGCGGCCTTGAAGCCCTTGAGCTGCTCGAGCAGGTAGTCCTTGTGCGGGCCGGCGATGCGCGGAACGTGCTGCTGGCCGGTGAGGTCGGCCTTGTGGCACTGCACGCAGTTGTGCTTTTCGGTAATGGCCTTGCCGAGGGCGACGATGTCGGGCTGCGCCTTGCGCGCCGGCGGCGCCAGCTTCTGCGACCAGAAACTCAGGGCCAGTTCGTTCAGGACCGTATTGGAAAGCTTCTCGACCAAGGGCTTCATGGCCTCGTTGGCGCGCCAGCCCTCGCGGAACATGACGGCGATGTGACGATGAATTGGCGTAGCCGGCCGGCGAGCGAGGGAATGCTGATGGCCACCGAATTGCCTTCGAGGCCGTGGCAGGCAACGCACGCCCGTGCGTTCTGCCGGCCTTCTTGCAAACCCGCGTGGGCAAGAGGGACTACGCCGGCTAGAAGAAAAATGGCGGCCGCTTTGCAGATGACGGCCGCCGCATGTGCGACTCTTTTGCTGCCAGGCAGGTGAGCCTGGAAGTGTCTTTCATGAATTTCCTCCGTTTGCGCGCGTCTCCTTGTGACGACGCTTTCTTGTAATAGCCCGCCGTGACCTACTGCCTTGCCATTGTCGCCACGGGCCGGCGCCCGCGTCAATGACTTTGCTCGTTCCCGGCCCGCCGCCGCTGGGTGGTGCGGGTCAGTCTCCCTTGATGCCGGCCTCGCGGATCACCTTGGTCCAGCGCTCCACGTCGCGCCTGACCAGCGCCTCGGTCTCGGCGAGCGACAGGCGCAGCGCGCGCCCGCCGCTCTTGGTGAAGCGCTCGGCCACATCCGGCATCGCGGTCACCTTGGCGAGCTCGGCGCGCAGCCGCGAGAGCACCGCCGGCGGCGTGGCGGCGGGCGCGAACAGGCCGAACCAGGTTTCCATGTCGAGCGCCGCGATGCCGGTTTCCATGACCGACGGCACGCCGGGGTGTACCGGCTGGCGCTCGCGCGAAGACACCGCGAGCGCCTTGACGGTGCCGGCATCGACCTGCGGGCGCGCCGTCGGGGTGACGTCGAAGAATACGTCGACGCGACCGGCGATGACGTCCTGATAGGCCGCCTGCGCGCCCTTGTACGGTACATGCTCCATCTTCACGCCGGCCAGGTGGGCCATGACGGCCGGGGCGATGTGCTGGCCGGAGCCGTTGCCGCCCGAGGCGTAGGTCACGCGGCCGGGATTGGCGCGCGCGAAGTCGATCAGTTCCTTCAGGGTGTTCTGCGGCAGGTCCTTGCGCGCCACCAGCGTGTAGGAATAGCTCACCACCAGCCCGATGGGCGTGAAGTCGCGCAAGGGGTCATAGGGCAGCTTGGCGTACAGGCCGGGGTTGAGCGCCAGGTTGGAGAGTGCGCCGACCAAGAGGGTGTAACCGTCGGCGGGCGCCTTGGCGGCCGCCTCGGTGCCCACCAGGGTGCCGGCGCCGGGCCGGTTTTCCACCACCACGGCCTGCCCGAGCAGCGGGCCGAGCTTGTCGGCCATCTGCCGGCCGACCGAGTCGAAACCGCCGCCCGGCGGCTGCGGCACGATGATGCGCACCGGCTTGGTCGGGAAGTCCTGCGCGAAGGCGGCAGGAGCGAGACTCAGGGCCAGGCCGAGGCCGGCCAGCAGGGCTTGCCATGGGGTGAGGAAATTCATGTGGTCTCCAGGGTGGGGAAATCCGCCGAAAAGTCGCCGCGTATACTCGTGAGCCGCGAATGATCGCAATTTATCCCCGATTCGAGGTACGAACACAAATGGATGCCGCGCTGATCGACAAACTGAGCATCATCGAAACCGTGCAGAACTGGGCCGTCTGGCGCGATGCCGGCGATTGGGAACGGTTCCGCACCGTCTGGCATGACGACGGCTGGATGAGCGCCACCTGGTTCCAGGGGCCGGCCCCGGCCTTCATCAAGGTGTCCAGGGAGGGCTTCGACAAGGGCGTGTCCATCCTGCACTTCCTGGGCGGCACGTCGGTCGACCTGGCCGGCGGGCGCGCCATCGCGCAGACCAAGATGACCATCAACCAGCGCGCCCAGGTCGAGGGGGTGTGGGTGGACGTGGTGTGCACCGGGCGCTTCTACGATTTCTTCGAGAAGCGTGCCGGCAAATGGGGCATCGTACGGCGCCAGCCGATCTACGAAAAGGACCGCATGGATGTGCTCGACCCGTCCGCGGCGCTCAAGCTCGACGCCGCCTTGCTGGCTTCGTTCCCGGAAGGCTACCGCCACCTGGCCTACCTGCAAAGTCGCATCGGCTTCAAGATCAAGCCCGACATGCCCGGCTTGAAGGGCGAGATCGTGCAGGCCCTCTACGCGCGCGGCGCGCAATGGCTCTCCGGCGAGCCCGCCTGGGACGCGCCGCCGGTGCAAAGCGGCATCTGAGCGGTACTCAGGACCACAGCAGCAGGGAGCGGTCGGGCATGCGCCCGACGAACGAACCGATCGAGATGCGGTCGCGGCCCGCCGGCGATCTCGTGCGGGTTGCGCGAGTTGAACAGCACCACGTCGCCCGCGGTGGGCGCGTAGGTGATCGAAGGGGCGCCGGCGACCACCTCGCGCGGCAGGTCGTAGCTGCGCGGAATCTCTCCGCGGGCCACCGCCGGCGACCACGGGGCGTTGTACACCGTGGTCGCGCCCCCGCTCGGCAGGTCCTCGGCGAA
Source organism: Burkholderiales bacterium (assembly GCA_947456845.1). Lineage (GTDB taxonomy): Bacteria > Pseudomonadota > Gammaproteobacteria > Burkholderiales > JAEUOS01 > JAEUOS01. The sequence goes on from CANGUJ010000012.1 coordinate 8,684, forward strand.
GAAATTCCAGCCCAGCTGGCCGTCGATGCGCGCGATAGCGTAGGCCGGCGAATTGAGCGGCGCGTAGTCGGCATGCAGCGCCACGCCCTCCGAGGCGATGCGCACGATGCCGGCGTAGTAGTCGCCCTGCCCGGCTTCATGGCCCAGCCCGACCGGCGCGTCCCACACCGCTCGCAGGCGCTCGATGAGGCGCGCCACCGGGTCGAAACCGGCCGCCTCGACCACCTGGCGCAGGTCGGCCGCCGCCGCGGGAACGTCGTCGAAGTAGTCCGACAACGGCCGGTTCCAGCGATATTCGTATTGCGCCAGGCCGATGTAGCCGATGCGGGTGGCCACGCTGTAGTGCTTGAGGTTGCCCGCGCGTGCGGCGCCGGCGAAGGCCGCGCATTCGGCCGGGCTGGCGAACGTGCGGATGCGGATGGCCGCCAGGCGGTTGTCGAGGAGTGCCGCAAGCGTCTCCCGGCTCAGGTCCTGTTCCTTGGTGTCGATCCAGGTGGCGGGCATGGGGGCGGTCTCCGGCGGGGCGGCTGGGTTTGCTTGCGTATCGGGCATTGTATACACGGCGCCGCGCTGTCCAGACTTTCTATGCTGGTTGTGTGCGCACTGCCCCGAGAAGCAGGATCGGCTGTGTACAATCTCCCGTCAGGTGAGACAGACAGCAGCCACGATCGGGAGGTAGCGATGACAGATTCCCTCGGATTCCGGAAGAAGTTTGCCGTCCTGGTTCCGTCGACCAATACCGCGGTGCAACCCGAGTTCGACGCCATGCGCCCGGTGGGCGTGACCAACCACATCAGCCGCATCGCCATACCCAACATCCCGCTGGCCAACGACGCGGACTTCAAGCGGCTGATCGAACTCATCGACGCGGCGCAGGACGCGGCGGTCGATGCCGCCATGTCCTGCGAGCCAGACCGGCTGGTGCTGGGCATTTCCGCCGAGACCTTCTGGAACGGCCTGGAGGCCAGCCGCAAACTCAAGGCGCACCTGGTCGAGCGCACCGGCCTGCCGGTGTCGATGGGTTCGGAAGCCTGCACGGCAGCCCTGGCCCACTGGAACGTCAAGCGCATCGCCGTGCTCACGCCCTACCAGCCGGTGGGGGATGCCAACGTGCGGCGCTTTTTCGAGGAGTGCGGCTATGACGTCCGACGGGTGCTGGGCCTGAAGTGTGAAAGCCCGGTGGCGATCGCCCATGTGAGCGAGGCGCGCCTGCGCGACGCGGTGCGCGAACTCGACGGCGATGACGTCGATGCGGTGATCCAGGTCGGCACCAACCTGGCCATGGCGCGGCTGGCGGGCAGCGCCCACCTGTGGATGCCGCGGCCGGTGCTGGCCATCAATACCGCCATCTACTGGCATGCCCTGCGCGAATCCGGCATCACCGACCGGGTGGCGGGCTTCGGCCCCCTTCTCGAGAAGTACTGAAGCGCCGCGCATGGACGCGCATCCCGACCCCGCCGGCGATGCCGGCAGCGTCGCCCGGCAGGCGTACCGGTACATCCGCGAACGCGTGATCTCCGGCGCGTACGCGCCCGGCAGCCGCTTGACCGAGGAGCAGCTGGCGCGCGAGCTGGGCGTGTCGCGCACGCCGGTGCGCGAGGCGGTGCGCCAGCTGGCCGCCGACGGTGCCCTGGTATTGAAGCCCAACTACGGCATTTTCGTGGGCGCGTGGAGCCGCGACGAGGTCGCCCAGCTGTTCGACCTCAGGGTCATGCTCGAGTCCGAGATCACCGCGCTGGCCGCGGCCAACATCGGCGCTGCCGAGATCGCCCAGCTCACCGGGCTGCAGGACGAACTGGAGGCGCGCGGCTGCGACCTCTCGCCCGACAACATCGAGCGCATCGCCGCCCACAACCGCGAGTTCCACCGCGTGGTCGCCGCCGCCAGCGCCAAGCCGCGCTTCGTGGCCATGCTCGCCAATGCCATCGAAATGCCGATTGTTCAGCAGACCTTCCGCCGCTATTCGGCCGCGCAGATGGCGCGCAGCTTCGCCCACCACCGCGAACTGATCGACGCTTTTCGCGCGCGCGACCCGGCCTGGGCGCGCCATGTCATCAGCTGCCACATCCATGCGGCCAAGCATGCGCGCCTGGATAGCGATGCCGCGCCGGCCGGTGCGGCGCAGTGAGGGCGCATTGAAACGCGCCTGGGCCTGGCTGCCCGCCTTGCTCCTCGGCGCCTGTGCCGGCATGGATGCGCCCGGCACGGCGCGCCATGAGGAGGTCGCAGGCGCGCGCTGGCATTGGGTCGGCATGGTGTTCGACGCCGCCGCCACCCCGGCGCCGGAACCGGCGCGCTACTGGATCGAGTTCGCCAGCGAGGGCGGCGTCGTGGTTAACGCGGACTGCAACGGTGGCCTGGGACGACTGGCTGGGCCGGGGCTCGCGCTGGGGCCGATCGGCCTGACGCGGCGCATGTGCGATCCCGGCTCGCTGGGCGTGCGCTTCGCGCGCCTGCTTTCAGCGGCCAGGGGCGGCACCTTCGACGGCGGATTGCTGCGCCTGCACACCGATGCCAGCGACCTGCTGTTCACCCGCAGCGCCGCGGCGCGGATGGTGCGCTATGTGTGCCCTTCGGGCGTGCCGCGTGACGTGGTGTTCGACGCCGATCTCGCCTACCTGCGCGTCGACGGCCGGTTCCGGCCTTTGCGCCGCACCGGCAGCGGCGCCGCGGTCTTTGCCGGCGGCGATATGATAATCAGCACGAAGGACGGCGAGTTGACCGTCGAGACCCGCGGCGGCGGGCGCGTCGGGCCGTGCGCGCCCGAGGCCTAAAACAGGAGGAGACATGGCAGGAGCAGTGCAGTTTCGCCCGCTCAACGGCGACTTCGGGGTCGAGGCGCTCGGCGTGGACGCCTCCGCGCCGCTGGACGAGTCGACCGCGGATGCCCTGCGCACCGCCTTCGAGCGCCACCGGGTGCTGGTGCTGCGTGGCCAGCGGCTGCCGCCTGCGGCGCATGTGGCTTTCAGCCGGCACTTCGGCGAACTGGAAATCCATGTGCTCGACGAGTATCACAAGGCCGAGTATCCGGAGATTTTCGAGCTTTCCAACATCGGCCGGGACGGCATGCCCAACGCCGTGCACCCGGACCTGGGCACGCTGTTCTGGCATACCGACGCCTCCTGGCAGGCCGCGCCGGCGCTGGCGACGCTGCTCTACGCCGAGCAGGTGCCGCGCGACGGCGGCCATACCCTGTTCGCCGACATGATCGGTGCCTACGAGGCCTTCGGCGAGGCCGAGCGCGAGCGCTTCCGCGGCCTTGCGGTGGTGCATGACCTGCACGTTTCGCGGCAGAAGGCGGGCTATGCGGGCATGACGCCGGCGCAGCGCGGCAAGCGCCCGCCGGTTGTCCAGCCGCTGGTGCGCATCCATCCGCCCACCGGCCGCAAGGCGCTGTTTCTGGGCAGCCATGGCCAGGCGATCCGCGGCATGGACGAACTGGCCGGCCGCGGCCTGATCGAGCGCATCATGAGCCACGCGGTCGAACCGCGCTTCGTCTACGAACATGTGTGGCGCCCCGGCGACCTGGTGATGTGGGACAACCGCGCCACCATGCATCGCGCCACCGAGTACGACACCGCAACCGAGCCGCGGGTGGTGCGGCGCACGGTGATCAGGGGCGAGACGGTGGTGCCCGGGTAAGGTTTGCGGGCGGGGCCGAAGGCGCCCGTGCGCCATGATGATCGTGGTAATTTTGAAGCCGGAGCACTGTGCGCCGCAGCGCGGCGACAGGCCATACAACGGAGACAAGCATGGCGAAGTGGCAATACACGCGCGGCCTGCATGACCTCGGCAACGGCTGCCATGCGTGGCTGCTGCCGGACGGCAGCTGGGGTTACTCCAATGCGGGCCTGATCGTCGATTCCGGCCAGGCAATGCTGGTCGACACGCTTTTCGACCTGAAGCTCACCCGTGAGATGCTCGACGGCTTGCGCGGCGTGCTGCCGGCGCGAGGCGGGATCGACACGCTGGTCAACACCCACGCCAACGGCGACCATACCTTCGGCAACCAGCTGGTCAAGGGCAGCCGCATCATCGCCAGCCGCGCCTGCGCCGAGGAAATGGCGTTGCGCCCGCCGGAGGAATTCATGCGCACCATGCATAACTGGCGCGAAATGGGCGAGGCCGGCGCCTTCATGCACGAGATGATGGGCGCGCGCTTCGATTTCACCGGACTGGTGTACACACCGCCCACCGAGACCTTCGAGACCGAGCTGCGGGTGTCCGTGGGCAACAAGGAAGTGCGGCTGGTCAACGTGGGGCCGGCGCACACACGCGGTGATGTGCTGGCTTATGTGCCGGGCGACCGCACGGTGTTTACCGGCGACATCCTGTTCGTCGGCGGCCATCCGGCCATCTGGGCCGGGCCGGTGGCCAACTGGATCAAGGCCTGCAACCTGATCCTGGGCTGGGATGTCGAGACAGTGGTTCCCGGGCACGGGCCGATCACAGACAAGAGCGGCGTACGCGCCCTCAAGCACTATCTGGAATACCTCGCGGTCGAGACGCGCAAGCGCTACGACGCGGGCATGACCGACGAGGAGGCGGCGCGCGACATTTCCTTCGATGCGTTCCGCGACTGGATCGACGGCGAGCGCATCTTCATCAATGTCAATGCGCTGTACCGCGAGTTCGCCGGCGACGCCTCGCGTCCCGACGTGCCGCGCTTGTTCGGCCTGATGGCGCGCCACCACCGCGAGCGCGCGGCGGCGGCCGCCTGCCAGCATTGCGGCCACACCCACCATTGACCCGCGGGGGCGCGCATGAAGCTGGTGACCTTCGAACTGCCCTCCGGCGAACGCCGCATCGGCGCCATGCTGGCGGGCGAAACCCGTATCGCCGATTTCACCGCCGGCAGCGGCGCGCCCTGGGCGCGCGACATGCTGGCCCTGATCGATGCCGGCGCGACGGCGCTGGCCGAGGCGCGCGCCTGCCTGGCCGCGCCGCCCTTGATCCACGAGCTGGCCGCGGTGCGCCTCCTGGCGCCCGTGCCCGAGCCGCGCCAGATGCGCGATTTCCTCTGTTTCGAGAAGCATTTGCGCCAGGCGCGCACCCAGCGCCACCTGTTCGGCATCACTGGCTACCCCACCGACCCGGCCAAGGTCGACGTGCCGCGCATCTGGTACGAGGAGCCGGTGTACTACAAGTGCAACCGCTTCGCGGTCGTCGGCACCGGTACCGATGTGATTTGCCCGTCGTACTGCAAGATGCTCGATTACGAACTCGAGTTCGGCATCATCCTCGGCAAGCGCGGCAAGAACATCAAGCGCGAACATGCACGCGAACACGTGTTCGGCTACCTGATCTTCAACGACTTCTCGGCGCGCGACCAGCAGATGCGCGAGATGCAGTCGCAACTGGGCCCGACCAAGGGCAAGGATTTCGACACCGCCAACGTGATGGGGCCGTGGCTGGTGACCGCCGACGAGGTGCCCGACCCGTATGCGCTGACCATGGTGGCGCGCGTCAATGGCGAGGAGTGGTCGCGCGGGTCCAGCGGCGAGATGCACCACAAGTTCGAGGACATCCTGGCGCATGTGTCGCGCGACGAGACGGTGTATGCGGGGGAGTTCTTTGGCTCCGGCACGGTCGGCGGCGGCTGCGGGCTGGAGCAGGGTCGCTTCTTGGGGATCGGCGATGTCGTCGAACTCGAGGTCGACGGCTTGGGTGTGTTGCGCAACCGTGTCATGGCGTCGACGAGCGCCTGACCTGAACCGACGGGAGATATACGCATGAACATCTTCGGCCTGCTGTGCGGCGCGCTCGCGCTCTTGGCTGCGCCCCATGCCATGGCGCAGGAGCCTTACCCCAATCGCCCGGTGCAACTGGTCATGCCGTTCGGGCCGGGCGGCAGCGACGCCATGTTCCGTGCCTTCGCCGCCTCGATGAGCAATGTGATGAAGCAGCAGTTCGTGGTCATCAACCGTGAAGGAGCGTCAGGCCGCATCGGTACCACCCAGGTGGCTCTGGCCAAGCCGGACGGGTACACCCTTTTGGTCGGGCCGACCACGCCGATCACCAACCTGCCCTATACGATGAAGGACCTGCCCTACCAGTTCGATTCGTTCGACACGGTGTGCCAGGTGTTCGTCAATGCCTTCACCATCACCGTGCGCGCGGATTCGCCGTACAAGAGCCTGAAGGACATCCTCGACGCCGCGCGTGCGAATCCGGGCAAGCTCAATTACGGCCATGCGGGCGTTTTCACCGGGCCGCACATCAATGTGGAGACCCTGTCGAAGCAGGCCAATGTGAAGATGCAGGACCTGGCCTTCCGCGGCGATGCCGCCATGCTGCTGCGCCTTCTGGGCGGCGATCTCGACTTCGGCGTCAATTCCACCGGCGCCATTTCCACCCGCCCCGACGTGCGGCCGATCGCCGTGTTCTGGGACCGGCGCCATCCGGCCCTGCCCACCGTGCCCACCGTGACCGAACTGGGCTATCCGAGTTCGCCGCCCGGCTACCAGGGCGTGTTCGCGCCCAAGGGCACGCCACGGCCGGTCATCGAGACGCTGGAGAAGGCCTGCGAGGTCGCCACCCAGGACGAGACGCTCAAGGGCCACGCGGCGCGCCAGGGCGTGCCGCTGGTGTATCTCAGGAGCGCCGACTTCGCGAAAGCCGCCCGCGCCGACTACGAACTCAAGGGCCGCATCCACAAGGAACTGGGCTTGAAGGCCGAGTGATCCGCCGACCCGCACCTTAACGCCAGATACGACCATGAACCAGCCTGCGTTCGACCGCATGCCCGTCATCCTTTCCTTCGCCGAACGGCTGGGCATGGTGGAAACCTACGGCTTCTCCGGCAGCCAGGGGCAGACCGTGCTCGAGGGCCAGCGCCTGGTGCCGCGCGATCGGCCCTCCGACACGGTGTTCATCTTCATGCACCCCTCCTCCACGCTGCACCTCTTGCCCATGCCGACGGCGCTGGCCGCCTCCGGGCTGCATGTGTTGTGCGCCGGCAGCCGTTACGCCAAGAACGACAGCGCGCTGATCATGGAAAAGGTGGTCTACGACCTGGGGCAATACATCCGCCACGCGAAGGAGGCGCTCGGCTATCGCAAGGTGATCCTGGTCGGCTGGTCGGGCGGCGGTTCGCTGTCGCTCTTCTATCAGGCAGAGGCCGAGCAGCCGACCATCACCCACACCGCTGCCGGGGACCCCTATGACCTCACGGCCGCGGAACTGCCGCGCGCCGACGGCGTGATCTTCATCGCCGCCCATCTGAGCCGCGCCGAAACCCTGACCGAATGGCTGGACCCGTCGGTCATAGACGAATTCGACCCGGACCGGCGCGATCCCGAACTCGACATCTACAGCGCGGCCTGCCCGCACAAGCCGCCGTTTACGCCCGCCTTCGTCGCGCGTTTCCGCGAGGCGCAGCGCGCGCGCAACCGCCGCATCACGGCCTGGGCCTCCGACCTGCTGGCCGCGCTCAGGAACCGCAATGACGGCGAGGTCGAGCGCGCCTTCGTGGTCCATCGCACCATGTGCGACGTGCGCTGGATCGACGCGACGGTGGACCCGAACGGCCGCAAGCCCAACTGGTGCTACCTGGGCGATCCGCGCATCGTCAACGTGGGCCCGGTCGGCATGGGGCGCTTCACCACGCTGCGGTCCTGGCTCTCGCAATGGTCGTACGACAAGTCCAACGCGCGCGGCCCGCGCAATGCCGCGCGCATCCATGCCACGCCGGTGCTGCAGATCGTCAACCAGGCCGATGACGCGGTGCCCGCCACCCACAACCCGGCCATCCGCGCCGCGCTCGCCACGCCCGACCGCGAATGGCTGGAGATCGAGGGGGCCACCCATTACTATGCCGGCCAGCCGGCGCAGTTGCAGACCTGCATCGACGCCGTGACCGACTGGAGCCGGCGCAAGGGGCTGCTGGCCGCATAGGCGCGCCGTTTCCCGCCCTCTCCGAATTTACCCCAAGACTGGCCAACCACCGTGAACATCGCCCTGTATCTCGAGCGCGCCGCGCGCGCCTTTCCCGACGCGCCCGCGCTTGCCTACGGCGAGCGGGTCGTGGCCGACTTCGCCACCCTGCAAAGGCGCGTCGCGCGCCTGGCCGGCGGCCTCAAGGCGCTCGGCCTGGCGCCGGGCGACCGGGTGGCGCTGGCGATGAGGAATTCGCCGGCCTACTTCGAACTGTTCCTGGCGGCCTGGCACGGCGGCTTCACCGTCGTGCCGATCCACTCGAAGCTGCATCCCAAGGAACTCGGGTTCATTTTCGACAATTGCGGCGCCGCGGTGGTGTTCGCTTCCGCTAACACGCTCAGCGCCTGCGAGGAGGGCGCCGCGCTGGCGCCGCGCGTGCGCGCGGTGATCGACGTCGGCAGCGCCGCCTTCGCCGCGCTGCATGCCGCCGAAGCGCTTGCGCTGGTGCCGCGGGCGCCTGCCGACCTGGCCTGGCTGTTCTACACCAGCGGCACCACCGGGCGCCCCAAGGGCGTGATGCTCTCGCATGCGAGCCTGGTCGAGATGACGCTCAATTTCTTTTCGGACGTCGATTCGGTCGGCCGCGGCGACTGCATCGTGCATGCCGCGCCGATGTCGCACGGGTCAGGCATCTACCTCCTGCCGCACCTGGCGCGGGCGGCCATGAACGTGGTGCCGGAGTCGGGCGCCTTCGAGCCCGAGGAGGTGTTCGCGCTGTGTCGCAGGCATCGCGGCGTCTCCATGTTCGCCGCGCCCACCATGGTCAAGCGCCTGGTCGACGCCCCGGACGGCGGCGCGCTGCCGGGTCTCAAGACCATCGTCTACGGTGGCGGGCCGATGTATGTGTCGGACATCAAGGCGGCGCTGGCGCGCTTCGGCCAGCACTTCGCGCAGATCTACGGCCAGGGCGAATCGCCCATGACCATCACCGCTTCCGACAAGTCCATCCACATGGACACGAGCCACCCGCGCTATGAAGAGCGGCTCGGCTCGGTGGGCCTGCCGTTCGCCGGCGTCGAGGTAATGGTGGCCGACGAGAACGACCGGCCGTTGCCCACCGGCGCGGTAGGCGAGATCTGCGTGCGCGGCCCGGTCATCATGAGCGGCTACTGGCAGAACGAGGAAGCCAGTGCCAGGACGCTGGCCAACGGGTGGCTGCACACCGGCGATGTCGGCGCATTCGACCAGGAAGGCTTCCTCACGCTCAAGGACCGCAGCAAGGACCTGATCATCTCCGGCGGCTCCAACATCTACCCGCGCGAGGTCGAGGAGGCGCTGCTCACCCATCCCGGCGTGGCCGAGGTGTCGGTGGTCGGGCGCAAGCATCCCGAGTGGGGCGAGGAGGTGGTGGCCTTCGTGGTGGTGCGCCCGGGCGCGGTGGCCGACCGGAAGGCGCTCGATGCCCATTGTCTGGACAATATCGCGCGCTTCAAGCGGCCCAAGGAATACCGCTTCGTCGACGCGCTGCCGAAGAATGAGACCGGCAAGGTGTTGAAGACGGCCTTGCGCACCCGGCTTGGCTGAAACCTACGGAGCTTCCGTGCCTGTTCCTACCCCTGATGAAGTCGCCCACTACCACCGCGAAGGCTGGGTGATTCCGCAATACCGGCTGCCGCAGGACCGCGTCGCGCATCTGCGCGCGACCCTCGACCGCCTGATCGCGCAGAATCCCGGGGTGCGGCCCGAGAAACTGGTGAGCGCGCACATCGAGCGCAAGCCCGGCCAGGGCGCCAAAGGCGACGGTCGAAATGATGAGGGCGTGCAGGGCTGCCGCGAGTTTCTCGACCTGGCCATGGACCCGGAAATCCTCGACCTGGTCGAAGGCGTGCTCGGGCCCGACATCATCCTGTGGGGCGCGCATGTGTTCTGCAAACCCGCCCGCGACGGCTACGAAACGCCGTGGCACCAGGACGGCCACTACTGGCCGATGCGCCCGCTCGCCACCTGCACGGTGTGGGTTGCCCTGGAGGAGTCGATAGTCGAAAACGGCTGCCTGCGGGTGATATCCGGTTCGCATAGCGGGCGGGTAACGCATGGGCATCTGCGCGAGGACCGCGAGGATCTGACGCTCACAATGCGTACCGAGGACAGCCATATCGACCTGTCGGCATCGGTGTCACTGGAACTGCAGCCAGGCCAGATGTCGTTGCACGACGTCTACCTGATCCACGGCGCAGAACCCAACCGGTCCGGCAAACGGCGCACCGGCATCGCGCTGCGCTACATGCCGGGCACCTCGGTGTTCGAGCGCGACATCAGCCTCGATGGCACCGGGGTTTCCACCGCCTTCGCGACGCGGCCCTTATGGCTCCTGCGCGGACAGGATCGCACCGGGCGCAACGATTTCAAGGTGGGTCACTGGGAATAAAGGGCGGCAAGGTTCGAATCCGAGCAAACACCGCGTCGACTTTGCTCGCGACGATCTTGATCAAAGGCGCCCGGAGGGAACTTCATCAGCGAACAACCACCATCCATGGTCGAGCAGATGCTGCGCACGGGATCAGGCCGTGTTAGCCGGCGCGGCACCGCCTGTTTGCCACCTCCGCAACATGTAACAATGATTATGTATAACGCCAATATCATTCACAATCATGAATGGAGATGCGCTCATGAATTCAAGCAAATCGGGGCAGGCTCGCCCATCAGCGTTTTCGCGCCGCCGTTTTGGCCAAGCTCTTCTGGCCGTTGGTGGAACCACCGTGCTGGCAAAGAGTGCCTCCGTGGCGGCGCAAACCGGCGCAGCGCCGTGGCCGAATCGCCCGATTCGCCTGATCGTCAATTTTCCGGTCGGCGGGTCACCCGATGCGATTGCGCGCGCCGTGGCGACCCCGCTGTCCCAGGCGCTGGGGCAGTCGGTCGTGGTGGAAAATCGCGGCGGCGCCGGCGGCATGATCGGCGCGGAGGCGGTTGCCAAAGCCGCCAACGATGGCTATACGATCCTGCTCTCCTCAGGCAGTGCCATGGCGATCGTGCCGTTGATCACGCCGCGCATGCCATACGATCCGCAAAAGGATCTGGTTGCGGTTGCCGCGGGCGCCCGACTGGAACTGTTTCTGGTGGTTCGCAGCGACGCGCCCTACAAGACCTACGCCGAATTCGTGCGCTATGCCAAGGCCAACCCGGGACGCCTGACCTACGGCTCACCGGGCAATGGCACCTCGCCCCACATTGCCGGCGAAATGCTCAAGTCTCAGGCGAATTTTTTCTCTGTGCACATTCCCTATCGCGGCTCTGCGGCGGTGCTGACCGATCTGCTTGGCGGCCAGATCGACTACACCTTTGATCCGGGCATTTCCTTTTCGCAGCTTCGCGCCGGCCGCTTGCGTCTTTTGGCGGTCGGTAGCGCCAAGCGCAACGCGCTCTTCCCGGACACGCCCACCCTGGCCGAGTTGGGCTTGGCAGGGTTTGACACCGGCACCACACACGGTTTCTGGGCGCCCGCCGGAACGCCGGCCCCGATCATCGAGCGACTCAATCGCGAGATCAACCAGACCATGACACTGGCGCCGGTGATTGAAGTCATTCGCGCGCTGGGAGCGGAACCTACGCCGATCAGCCCGGCCCAGTTTGCGGCGGTAATCCGCGGCGATTCCGAGCGTTTCGGCAAGATCATCCGCGAACGCAAGATCGTTGGAGATTAGTCAGCCGCGGCACTGCTCTGCAGTTTTGCACCCGAGGCGCGCACGGCCGGTTTCCAGTTCTTGGCCTGATTGGCCACTTAGGCTGTGAATCGTGGCCGCGACATCGGCCGGATCATCACGCCGGTTTTCTCGAGTTTCTTTCTCGTCGCCGGCAGGGCGACGGCTGCGGCGAAGGCCTTGTGCAGGCGGTCGACGATGTCCCTGGGCATGCCGGGCGGTGCGGAAATGCCGATATTGTTCTCCAACACCATGTTGGGTACGCCAGCTTCCACGATGGTGGGCGCGTCAGACGGCAACCCGCCGCGTTTGGTGCCTGTCAGCGCCAGCGCCTTCTTCGGTTGGCCGCCCTTGTAGGGGATGTGGGTCATGTCCACCTTGATCGCCTTGATCAGGTTTGCCACGCTGTCCGCGCCCGCCTTGGGATTGTTGCACTGCGTGGTGGAAATGTGGCGATCAGGGTGATCGGCTTGTTCGGGTGGCCCGCTGCGACAGCGGACTGCGTTCCTGCCGGGGTCAACCCTATAATCGTGGCGGTAACCAGATGCGGCAGGTAGCTCAACGGCATGGCGGGATTGCTTCGGGCCTGAAGTGACGTGGGTGAGGCGCCATGCCATCCTCCGCAAGAATGGTACCAACCGGGCGCGTGACCCGGGAATCGCCAAATAGGGGACAATCCACGCGATGACTACCATCGACACTATCCAGATCCGCCGCGTTGCCGGCGCCATCGGCGCGGAAATCTCGGGCATCGACCTGATTGCCGGCGTAGACGACGCCACCATCGCCGCGATTCGCCAGGCCTGGCTGGCGCATGGCGTGCTGTTTTTCCGCAACCAGCCGCTTGAGCCGGGCGCTTTCCAGGCTTTTGCCGAGCGCTTCGGCGAAGTGGTCGAGTATCCGTTCGTCAAGGGCATCGAGGGGCACCCGCTGATCGTTCCGGTGCTCAAGCTTGCGCACGAGAAAGTCAATTTCGGCGGCATTTGGCACACCGATACCGCTTACCTCGAAATCCCGCCGATGGCTTCCATGCTGATCGCGCGTGAATTGCCGCCGTTCGGTGGCGACACTCTTTTCGCCAGCGGCTACGCGGCGTTCGAGGCACTTTCGCCGGCCATGCAAGGCATGCTGGAAGGACTGACCGGCGTGAACGCCTCGGCCAAGGCGGACGTCACCCGCACGCGTGAAGACCGCATCAAGGACGGGCCTGCCGCCGCGCCGCGCAAGGACCTGTTGGCCGAGCATCCGGTGGTGCGCACCCACCCGGAGACCGGCCGCAAGGCGCTGTATGTCAACTTCGGCCACACCATCCGCTTCGCCGGCATGACCGAGGAGGAAAGCCGGCCGCTGCTTGAGTTCCTGTTCGCGCATCAGGTGAAGCCGGAATTCACCTGCCGCTTCACCTGGAACGTCGGCGATATCGCGTTCTGGGACAACCGCTGCGTGCTGCACAACCCGGTCAACGACTATCACGGCTACAAGCGCTCGATGCATCGGGTCACCCTGAAGGGCGACCGGCCGCGCTAGCGGCCGCGTGCGCACCGGCTGAGGTCGTCCGCGGGGCCGCGCGCCGGGGTCAGGGCAGGTCGCGGAAGAAGGTGCGGATTTCGCGCGCCAGCACCGCCGGTTGTTCCAGCGCCGCGAAGTGGCCGCCCTTTTTCTCGACCGTCCAGCGGCGGATGTTGAAGACCCGTTCGGCCGCCTCGCGCGGCGGGCGCAGGATCTCGCGTGGGAACTCGCAGTAGCCGGTCGGCACCTCGATGCGACCGTCGATCGGCCATTGCGCGTGCATGCGCGCGTAGTAGGGCCAGAACGAGGCGCCGATGCAGTTGGTGAACCAGTACAGGCTGATGTTGTCGAGCATCTCGTCCATCGAGAGCGCATTGCGCGGGTCGCCGCCGCAGTCGGTCCAGGCGCGGTATTTCTCCGCGATCCAGGCCGCCAGCCCCACCGGGGAGTCGGCGAGCGCGAAGGCCAGTGTCTGCGGGCGGGTGCCCTGTATCCATTGATAGCCGGTCTCCTCCTTGAGGAAGGCTTCCAGTTCGCCGATGTAGCGCTGCTCGGCCACGCTGGGGTTGGCGAACATGGCGGCGTCGCGCCGCAGCGGCAGGAAGTTGAGGTGGATGCCGCGCAGGTGCTGCGCGCGGTTGGCGGCCAGCCAGGCGGTTACGAACGAACCCCAGTCGCCGCCCTGCGCGAAATAGCGGTCATAGCCCAGGCGCTCGCGCATGAGGGTGTCGAACATGGCGCCGATGGCCGGCAGGGCCATGCGCGGCTGGCCCTCGCGGAACGACAGGGTGTAGCCCGGCAGCGAGGGCACCACCACGGTGAAGGCATCGGCCGCATCGCCGCCGTGCGCGGCGGGGTCGGTAAGCAGCGGTATCAGCTTCAAGAATTCGAGGATGGAGCCGGGCCAGCCGTGCGAGAGCAGGAGCGGCCTGGGCGCCGGCCCCTTGCCCTGCACATGCAGGAAATGCAGGTCGATGCCGTCGATGCGGGTGCGGAACTGCGGCCATGCGTTCAGGGCCGCTTCGGTAGCGCGCCAGTCGTGGCGAAGGCGCCAGTGCTCGACCATCTCGCGCATGAACGCAAGCGAGGCCCCGTAGGCCCAGGGCGCGTCAGGCGCCTCGTCGGCCCAGCGCACGCGCGCTAGCCGCGCGTGCAGGTCGTCGATGGCCTGCTGCGGCACCGCAAGGGAAAAAGGCGTGATGGCGGAATCGGTCATCTTCTGTCCCGGTGTTCGCAAAGGATGAAGAATGCCATCGATTCGCGCCGCGGTGCGGGGTGTGTGCGGCCGGTGGCTGGTGCCGGCAGGGGGCACGCGCCGGTCCCGCGGCGGGCCGGCGGGGCCGTCAGCGCGGCGCGAGCCATTTGAGGAGCATCTCGAAAGGGGCTTCCGCGCGCACCGCCTTGGGAATGAAATCGTTCATGCCGGCGGCCATGCAGCGCGCGCGGTCTTCGGGGTAGACGTTGGCCGTCATCGCGATGATCGGGGTGTCGGCCCAGCCCGGCAGCTGGCGGATGCGGCGGGTGGCCTCCAACCCGTCCATGCGCGGCATGCGCACATCCATCAGGACCAGGTCGTAGCGCCGCTCGGCCGCCAGTTCCAGTGCCTCGACGCCGTCGGCCGCGATGTCGACCGATGGCCAGACCGGCTTGAGCTGGGCCCTGAGCAGCACGCGGTTGTCGTCGTTGTCGTCGACCAGCAGCAGCCGCTTGCCGCCGTGTTCGCGCTTGAGGGTTTCCAGCGCCGTGCCCGCTGCCTTCGGCGCGCCATGCTCGGGCACACGGGCGCGCTCCTTCCTGACCCGCGCGGTGAACCAGAACGTGCTGCCGATGCCCTCGCGGCTCTGCAAGCCCATGGTGCCGCCCATCGCGACCGCCAGGCGGCGCGACAGCGCCAGGCCGAGGCCGGCGCCATACTGCAGCCCGCCGGCCGGACTGCGCGCCTGTTCGAACATTTCGAACAGGCGCGCCTGGTCGGCTGCGGCAATACCGATGCCGGAGTCCGAGACTTCGAAGCGCAGCAGGGCGTCTGTGATGCCATCTTCGGCCAGCGATACCCGCACCTCGACCCCGCCGGTGGCGGTGAACTTCACCGCGTTGCTGGTCAGGTTCAGCAGGACCTGGCGCAGGCGCGAGGCGTCGCCGCGAAACGGCATGCCGGCCAATGCCGGGTCGGCATCGACCGCGAAGCGCAGGCCCTTCTCGGCGGCGGCAAGCCGGGAAATGTTGGCCGGGGTGTCGATGACATCGTGCAGCAGGAAGCAGTCTTCCACCAGCGAAAGCCGGCGCGTCTCGATACGGGAAATGTCGAGCAGGTCGTTGACGACGACGCCCAGGTGCCGCGCGGCGTTCATCACGCCATCGAGATGCTCCCGTTGCGTCTGGTCGGTGGCACGCGCCCGCGCCAGCGCGGTCATGCCTATCACCCCGTGCAGGGGCGTGCGCAGTTCATGGCTGATGTTGGCGAGGAACGCGGTCTTGGCATCGCTGGCCGCTTCGGCGGCCTGCTTGGCCACCGAGAGCTCGGCAGTGCGCTGCTCGACCAGTCCTTCAAGATGCTCGCGATGCTTCGCGAGTTCGGCCTCGGCGGCGACGCGGCGCCGCCGGGCGCGGTGGACCTCGATGCCGAAGGCCAGGCTGCGCGCCATTTCCTCGATCAGCGCGACCTCTTCCGTGTTGAAGGAATCCCGCTCCCCGGAGTGCACGCAAAGGACGCCCAGGGACTGGTCGGCGCTCACGAGCGGCACCGCCACGCTGGCGACCGAGCCCGGCGGCGCCGCGCCGTGCGGTGGGTTGCGGACGATCTGGGCCGACCCGGTGCGCA
>CANGUJ010000013.1 GCA_947456845.1 Burkholderiales bacterium
AACCAGCACCGGCTGCCCCCAGCGCAGCGCCAGTTTTTCCGCCACCAGCCGCGTCACGCGGTCGGGGCTGCCGGCCGTGGTGCTGGGCATGACGATCTTCACCGGCCTGACGGGCCACGCTTGCGCCGTGCCCGACATGGGCTGGAAGGCGATCGCGCCGGCACACAGCAGGCCCAGCCACGCGACGATGCCCGATTTCACCGGCGGCTCCCGCGGCTTGTCATGCAGCCGCCACACGGCTGCGGATCCACGGCATCACCTCGGCGGCGAACAGTTCCACCGAACGCAGCGAGGTTTCGTAGGCCAGGTCGCCGAACGCAAAGCGGGTAAGGATGAAATTCACCCCGGAGCGCTCGATTTGCGCCGCGAGCTGCTCGCGGACCATGGCGGGCGTGCCGGAAAGCGCCCGGCCGGCGGCGACGAGCTCGTCCCAGGTGGCGGGGAAATAGGCGCCCGGCCGGGTGCCGTTCTTGACCCACAAATGCATGAAGCTCGCGTGCCAGCGTGCATAGGCCCGGCGCGCCAGGTCTTCCGCCTCGCCCTCGCCCGGCGCAATGACCATGTGGCGCGTGGTGCCCATCAATGGGAGCGTCTCCGCAGGATGGCCGGCCGCCGTCCATTCGGCACGATAGCGGTCGGTCATCGAACGCACCTGGTCGAGCGGCGCGTTGCTCACCACGTTGCAGCGGTTGGCCACGCACCAGGGCACGGTTTCCGGATTGCCGATGCCGTACCACAGGGGCGGATGCGGCGATTGCCGGGGCGCCATGGTGATGGGCACGCGGTCGAACCTGTGGAACCTGCCCGCGAAGCTGAACTCCCGCGCGCCGCTGCCGGCGGCCAGCGCACCCATGACGACCTGGTAGCCCTCCAGATAGCGCGCCTGCGCCTCCTCGGGATCGACGCCGTAGTAGTCCAGCTCGAACGGGGAGATGCCGCGCCCCACGCCGAGCTGGAAACGCCCGCGGCCCAGGTGATCGAGCATGCAGATCTCCTCGGCCAGGCGCAGCGGGTGGTACAGCGCCAGCGTGTACACCAGCGGCCCGAACAGGATGCGCCGCGTGCGTTGCGCCACCGCGGAATGGAACACCGAGGGCGAGGGGGACATGCCGAGCGGCGTGGCATGGTGCTCGGCGGTGAGATAGGCGTGAATGCCGACCCGCTCGTAGGCTTCCACCAGCCGCAGGCGGTTTTCGTAGAACTCCTCCAGCGGCAGGCCGCTGTCGTCCAGGTGGTCGAATACCCCGAATTGCAGCGCGCCGGTCATGAAGCGAGCGAACGCCAGAGCCGCACGAAACCCAGATACTGCTGCGCCCACCAGCCGCGCCCGTAGTCGGCGCCGGCGAGCTGGTCGCGAATGCCGGTCTCAGGCGTGCCGGCGCGAAAGTCCGCGGTGCCGAACAGCATGTCCCAGCAGGGGAACAGTACGCCGAAATTGACACCCCTGTGGGGGCCTTCATGGCCCTCGCCGATCGCGTGGTGCCAGCGATGGAAGCGCGGCGATACCATGAGCCGCTCGCCGACGGCGCCGAACCACAGGCGGGTATTGGCATGCGAGAGGTTCTCGATCAGCACCGCGAAGGCCGCCAGCGCGATGAACTGGCCGGGCGGCACGCCGATCAGGCGGACCACCAGCGCGGTGGCGAGCGTGACGATCAGATCGTCGAGGATATGGTTGCGGCTGTCGCTCCAGAAGGTGAGCTGGCGCTGACTGTGATGCAACGCATGCAGGGCCCACCACCAATCGAAGCGATGCTGCAGGCGATGGATCCAGTAGCCGAACAGGTCGAAGGCGATGAGGTAGGCCAGGAACGCAAGGAGCGGGTTCTCGCCGAGAAACGGCACCACGGTCTCGAGGGTGGGCCGCATGATGCCGACCGAATGCAGGGCGGCGTCGAGTTCAGACTCGAGCGGCAGGAGCAGAAAGAAAAAGAAGATCTGCAGGATGCCCAGGCGGGCCAGCAACGTGTAGATGACGTCGGTGCGCACCGCGCGCGCGTCCACCCGCGGCTCGGCGGCGATGAAGGCCTCGAGCGGCCGCAGGACCAGCAGCATCACCAGAACCTGGAGCGCGCCCCACAGCGCGAGTTCGGTGCCCAGGAAGGCTTCCTCGACGAACTGCATCGCGCCTACGGCGAAGAGGGCCGGTTGCACGATGGTCTCGAACAGCCAGGCATGCACCAGCGCGAAAGAGTCGGAGATCGCGGACATGGTTCAGGCGCGTCCGGCCAGCGTGGAAAAGCAGAAACCGCGGGCCTTGAGGCCGGCGACGAGCGGGTCGAGCATGGGCGCGAACGGCTCCTTGCGCGACCAGATGCCGGTGTGCATCATGAGGATGTCGCCGTCCTTGAGCGAAGCCAGGGCGCGCCGGACGAGCACGTCGTTAGGGTACTTGTCCGAGGGCAGTTCGTCCCCCAGGAATCCCGCGGCGGACCACCCGACATGAGTGTAGCCGCAGGCCCTGCCCCACTGCAGCGTGCGTTCGGAGACGTGCCCGCCCGGCGCGCGCCACAGCGGCGCGAGCTCGGCCCCGGTGGCGGCCTTGAACCAGTCCTTGACCCGGTCGAGCTCGGCGCAGAACTGCGCCCGGTCCCAGGCGAAGCTCTTGCCCGCGTCGGCGCCGAATTGCGGGCGCACCCGCACGCGGCCGTCGGGCAGGTCCCCCTTCCAGTAGGTGTGGTCCCAGGTGTGGCTGCCGAACGCGTGCCCCTCGGCGACGCGCGCCCTCCAGTAGGGCACCCATGCCGCGCCCAGCGAGGTACCGC
Source organism: Burkholderiales bacterium (assembly GCA_947456845.1). GTDB lineage: Bacteria > Pseudomonadota > Gammaproteobacteria > Burkholderiales > JAEUOS01 > JAEUOS01. The sequence goes on from CANGUJ010000013.1 coordinate 2,766, forward strand.
CCTCGACCGCCCTTTCGTTGGCGAGGAAGAAGGTCGCGCGCACATCGTGCTTGTTGAGAATCCGCGCGATATTCTCGGCCTGGGCCATGGAGCCGGTGTCGATGGTGAGGTACAGCGTGCCCTTGCATTGACCGACCGCGAGGGCGGGCGCGCACAGGACCAGGACCGCAGCGCGCCAGCTCATCGGCGCGGCGCGTGGGCGTGGTAGTAGATGCCGTGCGGCGAGCGCCCCACGGGGATGGACGCCTTGACCGCCTTGGTGGCCAGGTCGATGACCACGACCTTCTTGGCCCAGCGGGCGGTGACCCACATTTCGTTGGCGGCCGGGATGATCTCCAGACAGTCCGGTCCGCCCGGGACGGGGTACTCGTCGACCACCTTGCGCGCCTTCCAGTCGACCACCGACACCGTGTTGGCAACCCGGTTGGACACCATGATGTGCCGGCCATCGCCGCGCGGGAAGATGTTGTGCGCCCCGGCGCCGGTGGACACGGTGGCCACCACCTTGCTGCTCGCGCGGTCGATCACCACCACATGGTCCGCCCCCATGATGCCGACCCAGATCTCCTTGTCGTCCGGCGAGGCCCAGATGCCGGCCGGACCCTCGCCGACCCGGATGTGCTGCACCAGCTTCCGCGCGGCCACGTCGATGACCGCCACCGACGCAGAACCCTGCTCGGTGACGTAGATGAGTTTGCTGTCGTTGGTGAAGACGAGGTGCGAGGGCATCGACCGGGTCTTCACGCGCGCCACCGGCTTGACCGTCGCTTTGCGCCGGATGATGTCCTCGCCGTTGTAGATGTCGACATAGTCCATGCGCAGGGCCGTGGCGACGAACCACCTGCGGTCCGGCGAGAACGCCAGCTGGTAGGGATCCAGCATGGGCATCTTGTGGGTGATCGCGCCGGTCTTGCGGTCGAGGAACATCAGCTCGTTGTTGGCGGTGTTCCCGATCAGCAGCGCATCGTCGTCCGGGGTGGCCATCATGTGGTGCGGCTCTTTGCCGACGGTGACCCGGCCGGTCTCCCGGTAGGTTTTCGGGTCGATCAGGCTGACGGAATTGCTGAGCGAATTGAGGACGATGACCGAGTCGGCCGCCCCGATGAGCGGCCAGGCGGCCAGGGCGAGCGCCACGCCACGGCCAAGGAACTGCGCAAGTTGTCTGAGGATGCGGGTCACCTCGGCATTTTACCCGCTCGACAACCATCAACAGCCAAGAAAAACAGTCATTTACCCCTGCGGATTGAAAGACTTTCTAGGATGGGCGCGTTGGTCAGACCGCCGCACCCAGCAACTGGCTGGCAATGCGCGCCCCGGTATTGATGGAATCGGTGAGCCCGAGGTGGCCGTGCCCCACCGCCAGCCACAGGCCGCGCATCCCTGGCGCGGGGCCGACAACGGGTACCGAATCGGGCATGCAGGGCCGATGGCCCATCCAGGGCCTGGCCGGCAGGTGGCCGAGGCCGGCGAACGTCTCGCGGGCGAAGCGTTCCAGAAGCGCCGCGCGGCGCATGTCCGGCGCGCGTTTGAGGCCGGCGATCTCCACCGTACCGCCGACCCTCAAGCCTTCTTCCATCGGCGTGACGAACACCTTGCGGTCGGCCAGCACCACGGTGCGCGACACCGCCTGGCCGCCGCCGCTGAATTGCACATGGTAGCCGCGCTGGGTTTCCAGCTTGAGGTGGATGCCCAGCGGATCGAGCAGCGCGCGCGACCACGCGCCGCCGGCCACCACGGCATGGTCGAAGCTGCGTTCGCCGTCGGCAAGTTGCAGGCGCCAGCAGTTGTCCTGCGGCGCCAGCGCGCGCACCTCGCCGCGCACCACCTCGCCGCCTTGCGCCGCGAAGGCGCGGGCGATGGCCTGCACATAGCGGAACGGGTGCAGGATGGTGGCGTGGTCGGCCATGTAGACGCCGATCGTGTAGCGCGGACCGACCCCCGGCTCCAGGTCGAGAATGCCGGCGCGGTCGAGTTCTGTGAATTCGTAGCCGTGTTCCCTGCGCATGCGCCAGCCGCCGGCATCCTTGGCCAGCGCCGCCGCGTCCGGGTAGAGATGCAGGTGACCGCGCCGCATGAACAGTTCCGGCACGCCCACCTCGCGGGTCATGGCTTCATGGGCTGCAATTGCGCCGCGATGCAGGTCAGCCAGCTTCACCCCGGATTGCGCCACCCGTTCCGGGCTGGAGGAGGCCACAAACGCCATCAGCCACGGCAAGGCGCGCGGCAAGTAGCCGGGCGGCAGGAACAGCGGACTTTCTGCATCGGCCAGCATGCCCGGCACGGTCTTGACCACGCCCGGCATGGCCAGCGGCGCGACGGACCCCGGGCTGATGGCGCCGGAATTGCCGAAGCTGGCGCCCTGCCCCGGTTCATCGCGGTCGATCAGGGTGACCTGTGCGCCGCAACGCGCCAAGGTATAGGCCACACAGGTGCCGACGATACCGGCGCCGATGACCGCTACGTTCGGCGAGGCCCCCGAACCAGCCATGTCTTAAGAAGGGGTGCGCTTGTCGGAGACCAGGCGCCCTTCCTTGAACACCAGTTGCAGCTTGCGCACGTTGTTGATGTCTTCCAGCGGATTGGCGCCGACGACGATCAGGTCGGCGAGCTTGCCGGTTTCCACGGTGCCCAGCTGGTCGCCCATGCCGCACACCGCGGCGCCATGTCTGGTGGCCGCCACCAGCGTTTGCCAGGGCGTCGCGCCGTCGCGCACCCAGAGGCCCATTTCCAAGAGCGCCGCGTCCTTGAGCGGGCGGATGTCGGAACCGAGGGCCATTTTCACGCCTGCATCCAGCGCCTTCCTGAACCAGGTGGCATGCACGTCGGAGGCAGCTTCGGCGCGGCAGCACAAGGCATGGGCGAGGTTGCGCTGGGTCACCCAGTTGCGTTCCCACAGATTGGTGGTCTGCTTGGGCGTGAGATGGCTGATGGCGAGCGTCGGCACATACCAGGTGCCATGCTTGACGAGCAGTTCGATGCACTCGTCATCCATGATGTAGCCATGCTCGATGCTGTGCGCCCCGAGGGTGACGGCGGCTTTCACCGCCGCCGGGTTGGTGGCATGCGCCATCAGCTTGAAATCGCGCTGCTTGCAGATCGCGAAGGCGGCGCGGATTTCGTCGTCGAGCAGGAAGGAATGCGTATGCAGGTCCCAAGGCGGCCCCATGATGCCGCCGGAGAGGTTGAGCTTGATGTGGTCGACCCCGTTCTTGATCTGCTCGCGGATCGCCTTGACCCAGCCATAGGGGCCGTCCACCTCCAGCGCATGGCCGGAGGTGAGGAAATGGCCACCGGTGGTGGTGAGGAAATGCCCGCTGGCGAAAAGACGCGGGCCGACGTGCTGGCCGGAATCGAAGGCGCGCTTCCAGGCCACGTCCATGTAGTGGTGCGAACCGGCACAGCGCAGTCCCGTGATGCCGGATTCGGTCAGCGCCGCCATCAGCTTGTGGCCGAAGAGCGTGACCTGCTCCGGCAGCGGCATGTCGTTGAGCGTGAGGTAGTCGGGGTGGATATGCACATCCCACAGGCCGGGCAGCAGGTACGCACCCTTGAGATCGAACACCTCTGCGCCGGCTGTGTCCGTCGGCGCCGCGCCCCGGGCTATCTGCGTGATGCGCCCGCCCTCGACCACCACGGTGGAATCGGGCTTGGGGGTTGGATCGACGCAGTCGATCAGCGTCGCGCGGGTGAGGATGGTTTTCATGGGGTCATTCCGGCTTGATGCCGACGGCTCGCGGCCAGCAGCCGCCATTGGGCGATCTCAACCCGCGATGAAGCGTCCGAAGTCCTCCGCGTGCCGCCGCCGGGGGCGATGCTGCGGTCCTCGAAGGCCTTGCGGAACCACGCCGTGCGGAAAGCCGCGCTGTGACGGGCGAGCGTTCACGCCTTCTTGCGCAGTGTATTGACCTGGATATGCGGCCAGAGGGTCGTGGTGCCGTCATCGCCGAAGTGAAACTCGAAATTCGTGATCTGCTCGTATTGAAGCTGAAGGATTTCCTTGCCATCCTCGATCACGGTTTCGATCCACAACTTCAGCCGCATCCGGGTGCTGGGAACATACTTGTTGATGAGCGGAATGTTCAGGATGCCGCCGCGTGGGCCTTCCTCGGCTGCGGTATCCATCTCCAGGAGAACGAAGTCCTTGATTTCTTGGTGCCTGATGGCATCGCGCAGCCGCAGGTCCGGGCGTACCGAATAAGGGTAAAGCCTGTGGGCCAGGATGCGCTGGGTGTAAGTCTTGTTGCCCGAGGGGTCCCTATGCGGGAGGCCCTTATCCCGAACCCAATCGGGCGCCGGCTGATCCAGGTTGATGCTGGAGCCAGGATCGCCCGGATCAGTCCCTGCGGCACCCATCGTTTTCGAAATCGCCAGGTGGTCGAAGTCCCAGGCATCTACGCCTTTTGGAAAGCGCGGCTTTCCACGAATCGGTCCGCGATCCCTACCCAATAGACTGATGGTGCTGCCGTGGGGAATCGTGCCGCTCCTCGACACCGTGTAATTCGGGATGAAGACCGGGCCATCGGCGCCTGCGCCTGGCCCCAACTCCGGGAATCCGATGTCCTCCTCGACGGACTGTGCGTCGGCGGGATGGTTGTACATCTTGGCAAGCCACAGGTACATACCGTTTTCCACATGGATCAGATGTCCGGCTTGGTTGTGGATGACCTGATCGTACCGGACGGCCCCGCAAAACTGCTCGTTCGCACCGGCACGATTGCGCACGCCTCCCGGCACCCGCGTGAACGTGAGCTCCTCCCTGTAGTTCTCGCAAAGAAACGTGAATTTTCCGGGGAGGGTTTCCGAGTGGGTTCCGGGAGAGGGCATGCAGGTAGTGTGGATCCCCCAGCCGGTCTTCTCATCGCCAAGATCGTGATTGGCCCAGGTGCCTTCGAGCTTCTCAAGGGCGCCGTATTCGGCAGGTTTATCCAGAACCTCCGGTGTGAATCGCTCGTGGTTGCCCATCCAATCCCCTTTCATGCGAGCCTTGCTCAGATCCCCCCGGATGACATGCCATGAAGTCATCCGCCGTACTGTGCGCCCCCAGTCAGGCGGCTAAACGAACTCTACCGCAACCTATCTGCGTCGCGCGGGTGAGGATGGTTTTCATGGGGTCATTCCGGCTTGATGCCGACGGTGGCGGCCAGTTGCTGCCATTTGGTGATTTCGCCCGCGATGAAACGGCCAAAGTCTTCCGGCGTGCCGCCGCCGGGCGCGATGCTGCGGTCTTCGAAGGTCTTGCGAAAGTCCGCTGCGTTGAGCGCCGCCAGCGTGGCGGCGTTGATGCGATCGATCACCGCGCGCGGCGTTTTCGCCGGCACCAGCAAACCGAACCAGGTGCCGCCGATCACGCCCGGCATGCCCGCCTCCGCCATGGTGGGCACGGTAGGCGCGCTCGCCAGGCGCCGGTTGGTCGCCACCGCGATCGCCTTCAGCTTGCCCGCCTGCACCTGCGCCAGCACCGCGGCCGGCGCATCGAAGGTGTACTGGATCTGCCCCCCCATCACATCGATGATCGAAGGTCCGCTGCCCTTGTAGGGCACATGCGTGGTCCTGATGCCGGCGGTCACCTTGAACAACTCCCCGGCCAGGTGGCTGGAGGTATTGTTGCCGAAGGAGGAGTAGTTCACCTTGTCCGGATTGGCCTTGGCATACGCCACCAGTTCGGCCACCGTGCTGGGCGCAAAGGCGGGTGATGCCACCAGCAGGAAGGGCACCTGGCCCACCAGCGCGATGGGCTGCAGGTCCTTCTGCGGGTCGTACTGCATGGCCTTGACCGTCACCGGGTCCTTCTCCCCCGTCGGGTTGTCGATCACCTGATACTTGTCCGCGCGCGGATCCTTGCCCAGGCTGACCAAGATGGTCTCCTGCAGGCTCCGGCGCTTCTCGCCGGTCGGGTCGCTCTTGTCATCCAGCTTCGACAGTTCGTCCAGCTTGGCCTGCAGGTTTTGCTTGGTCTTGAGGTCGGTCTCGGCCGTTGAGGTCTGCGCCGTCGTGAGCTTGTTTCCGGCCGCGCGGATGAACAAAGTCTCGGCACAGACGCGAGCGATATGCCGGGCCGCTTCGCCATGCCGGGGCTGTTCTCCGGTCCTTCCTCTCAAGGCGCCAACACGTCGAGTGTCGGGAAGTAAGTTCTGAAGCGGCTGGCGTCACGCGTCAGCAAAGGCCAGCCCTCGATAGCGGCATGGGCGCCGATGAAAAAGTCCGCCAAGACCTGCTGTTTGCTGCCGCCGCGCCTACGGTACTGCGAATAGGCCTTGCCTGCCAGGAATAGGGCGGGCCGCGGAATCTCGCGCATTTCCAGCCTCAAAGTGGCCACCACATCGTCCAGCGTCTCCAGGGTTGAAAACGATAGCGAGACCTCCGCGTAGATCACCGGGTTGATGACCAGCGCGTGCACACTGGCCTGCGCACGCATTTGTCCGATTGACCAGTCAGCCCACTGAGGGTCGTTCTGCAGTACGTCCACCAGGACGCAGGTATCCACCAGCAGCATCAGTCGTCGGCGCGCAGCAGCTTCATCAACTCATCGGTCCGCCAGCGCACATCCGCGCGACCGCGCACGGCTTGGAATCGGTCGGGCGCCGGGCGTCGCGCGCCCTTGGCGGGGTGCGCCCGATGCAGGACCACCTCCCCGGCGGCATTCACGGAGAATTGCACTGCCGCGCCAGGCAGCAGTTGCAGTTCGTCGCGAATACGCTTGGGAATCGTAACTTGGCCTTTGCTGGTCAAAACGGTAGTCATGGCGCACTTTTTGAAGTATTACTGGATCTGAACATGGTAATACAAATGGGCGGGATTCTGGTAACGCGTAAAGGTGAGGGACAATGCATACGAATTTTCGCCAGCTGGCGGCTTTGCCGTCGAATCCCCACCCGTAAATCCGCCGCACCAACATGACCCCACCCGCCTGGACCTGGATCCTGCTGGTCGTGATTGCCGCAGCCGCGCAGACGCTGCGCAATGCCGCGCAAAAGAAGGTGTCCGGCACACAGGGTCCGCTGCCGGCCACGCTGGTGCGCTTCGTCTATGGCCTGCCGTTCGCCTGTTTGTGGCTGGCGGCGGTGATCAACTATGTCGGCGTATCGCCCACATTCACCTGGCAGTTCTTCGGCTGGACGGTGCTGGGCGCCATGGGCCAGTTGTTCGCCACCGCCTTCCTGCTGATGGCGATGAGCCAGCGCAACTTCGTGGTCAGCGTGGTGTACGCCAAGACCGAGATCGTGCAGCTGGTGGTGCTGGCCTGGGTGATTCTGGGGGACGCGGTTCCGTCCGCCTCCGTAATCGCGGTCATCATCGCCACCATCGGCGTGATCATTCTTTCCACCAACCTGGAAAGCCTCAAGCGCCTGGAATTCGCGCGTTCGATGTTCACGCCGGCCGCGGGTTACGCCTTCGCTTCGGGCACCGCGTTCGCGTTCTCGCTGCTGGGGTATCGCGGCGCCGGGTTGTCGGTTCCGGATTCGCCCGCCTTCGTGACCGGCGCTTTCGGCCTGGTATGCGCCCAGACGATGCAGACGGTGTTGCTGGGTACCTGGTTGTTTTTCCGCCAGCCGGGCGCACTGCGCGCCCTGGCGGGGGAATGGCGCATGTCGCTCTCGGCGGGCGTGCTGGGCACGATCGCGTCAGTAGGCTGGCTTACGTCAGTAGCGCTGCACAACGCGGCCGAGGTGCGGGCACTGGGGTTGATCGAGGTGTTCTTCAGCTACGCGGTGTCGCGCAAGCTGCTCGACGAGAAGGTTTCACCTACCGAAATTGCCGGGGGCCTTCTCATCATGGCGGGGGTGGTACTGATCTGCGTACGGGTGATGTAACGGGTCAGTGATAGTCGTCCTCGCGCTGATGGCGAATCGCCAGAATGGTCACGGTTGATTGGTCGTCAATCTCAAAAAGCGCAACGTAACCGCTTGACCCAAACGGAATTACCAGTTCACGCAGGAACGAGTTGGACGCATCCGCCTTGCGACAGGTAAAGGGAAAGTCGCGCAAGACACCGATTGCCTTGACGATCGCTTCCCGGGCACGTTTCGCCGCGCCAAGATCCTTTTCGAGCAAGAACGCGTACAAGCGCACGATGTCGTCACGTGCTGCTTGCGTGTATCGGATGCGAAACGTCATCCGCGGGACTTGGTTTTGCCCGCCTTTCGCTCCGCAGCTGCGAGCATCGTATCCAACTCGGCATGGACCTCTTCAGCAGCGAAGTACTTTCCGGTGCGCTTGGCCTCGTCGCGGGAAATCAAACCGCGTGCGATGAATTCGCTCTGCGATTTGCGGCGTTCTACGCTCGCGCGGATGGATTCCTCTACGAAACTGGAAAGGCTCTCGCCTTCGCGCAAGACTGTTTCGGCAGCCTGGCGCAACTCTGGCTCGACCCGGAGCGACGGAAACGTTGCAGTTTTCATGAGACCCATAACAATGCGTTGCAGATGCAACGCATTATTGCAGAAGTGGAAGCGCGACGCAAACCGCAATCCGAACGCGGATTCGCGCAAAAGAAAGTCACTGCCCCAGTCAATCAACGCAAATGCAAGCGCGCGCGAAAACCTTCCGGCAGCATCGACAAGGCATTGCGCTCGCGCACCGGCTCGCTGCCGACGCGCTCGATGTGGAAGTTCCTCATCAGCATGGCGGTCACCATGCCGATTTCCAGCATCGCCAGATAGCGGCCGGGGCAGAAGCGCGGTCCGCCACCAAAAGGCATGAGGACGCGCCGGGCGGCACCTGCCTCATCGCTCCCGCCTTCCTCCCCCAGCCAGCGCTGCGGACGAAAGGCCAACGGTTGCGGAAACAATTCGGGGTTGAGCGCGGCGGGGCGGAACAGGGTGGCGATCGGCGTGCGCGCACGCAGTTCGATGCCGCAGACCGTGACCGGTTCGTTGGATTCGTGGGAAAGCAGCGGGGCCACCGGCTTCAGGCGCATGGCTTCGCGCGTGGCCGCTTCGATGTAATGCAGGTCGCCGACGCGCTCAAAGGCCTCCAGCACCCGCTGGCCGCCCAGCACGGCATCGGCCTCGCGCTGGGCGGCGGCCTGGGCGGCCTTGTCGTCGGAAAGAAAGCAGGCCAGCCAGGCGAGCGTGTTGGCGGTGGTGTCCTCGCCGGCCAGCAGGGCGGTGAACACGTTGCCGCTGACATCCGCGTCGGTAAATCCGCCGTCAGGCGTATCGCGCGCGGCAAGCAACGCTTCGATCAGGTTGCCGGGCTGGTCACGCAACGCGGGATCGTCGGCCATGCGCTGGCGCGCCGCGGCGATGTAGCCATCGATGGCCCGCCGCACCTGGGCCAGGTCCTTTTCCAGCGCGATGTCGGCGGGCAGTTTGACATAACGCCACCACGGAAAGATCGCCGTCATCCTGCGGTTGATCATGGGGAACACCTGGTCCAGATGGCGCTGGATGGCGTTGTCACCCTGCTCGATGGTGTTGATGTCCAGGCCGAAGGCGAGCCCGGCGGTCACATCCACGGTGTAGCGCATGAACTCCAGTTGCAGGTCGAGCACCTCGCCCGCGCGCGAAGCGCGCTCGAAGCGTGCCAGCAGCCGTCGGGTCACCGACACCAGGGCGGGAAAGTAGCCCTTCAGGTGTGCCGGGTCGAAAGCCCGCATGACCATGCGGCGCTGGCGCTCCCAGTCCGCGCCTTCGGCGGAGAAGATGCCTGCGATGCCCAGTTCGCGGAATATCGATTCCACCGGCCGGACACGGCGGAAGGCACCGGGGCGCGCCTTGAGGATGCGTGCGATCTCCGCAGGGTCGTCGATAACCAGCATCCAGCGCCTGGCCAGATGCACCCGGTAAGGCGTGCCGTAGCGATGCGCCCAGGCCTCGAGGACCAGATGCACGCGCGGCGGGTTGAAGTACGGCAGGCTGCCCACCAGGGGCCAGGCTGGCGGGTGGGCGAGCGAGCCGAAGCGGCGCGTGGCGTTCATGGTGGCTGCGGAAGCGCCGGGCATCGCTTCAAGGTAGCATGCCGCCCGGCGCGGGAAAAGACAGGTTGGGCCGCCCGACCGCCCCGTTTCAGTCGGGCGCGCCGACCACCACGGTGGCGAACTGCGCCGGCTTCACATGGCGCGCGAAGGCCGCCTTCACGTCGGCCACGGTGACCCGCTCCACGTTTTCCACCCAGCGATCCAGGTAGTCCAGCGGCAGCTTGTAGAAGCCGATGACCGAAAGGTTGTCCAGGATCTTGCGGTTGTTGTCGATGCGCAGAGCGAACCCGCCGGCCAGGTTGTCCTTGGCGGCCTTGAGTTCGGCCGCGGTCGGGCCTTTGGCCACATATTCCGCCACGACGCTGTTGACCAGTTTCAGCGCGTCGTTGGCCTGCTCCTTCTTGGTTTGCAGCCCCAGCTGGAACGGCCCGGGTTCGGACAACGGCATGAAATAGCTGTAGACGCTGTAGGCCAGGCCGCGCTTTTCGCGCACCTCGTTCATCAGACGCGAGACGAAGCCGCCGCCGCCCAGCACGTAATTGCCCACGGTGAGCGCGAAGAAATCCGCGTCCCCGCGCGCGATCGAGGGCATGCCCACGAGGATGTGCGATTGCGACGCGGGGTGGGCAATGCGCTTGGGGGCCGAATCCGGCGTGCCGATCGGCGGCAACGCGGCAGGGCTCGTGCCCCGGGGCAGGTTGCCGGTGAGTTGCTCGGCGATCGCCTCGGCCTCGGCCCTGGAAATGTCGCCGATCATGGACACCACCGCGCGCGAGGCGGCGTAATTGGCGCGGTAGAAGCCCTCGATGTCGCTGCGCGTGATGGCGGCGATGCTGTCCACCGTGGCGTTCGCGCCGTAGGGATGGGTGCCATACATGGCCTGGAAAAACACCCGGTTGGCGATCGCCTCGGGCTTGGTTTCCGCCTCTTTCAGGCCGGCGATGGCGCGTGCCTTCTCGCGATTCAACGCCTCTTCCGGAAAGGAGGGGGTCTGCACGATGGAAGCCAGGAGGGCGATGGCGGCATCGCGCTCGGCCCTGGATGACAGGGTGCGCAGGGTCACGCCGGCACGGTCGAAGTCGGCGCGGCCGCCGCGTTGCGCGCCCACGTCGGCGAAGCGTTCGGCGATCTGGTTTTCATTGAGGCCGCCGCTGCCCAGCGCCAGCATGCCGTTGGTCAGCCCGGCGAGCCCTGCCTTGCCCGCCGGCGCGCGCTTGCCGCCGGCGTCGAAATCCACGGCAATATCGAGCATGGGAATGAAGCGGCTTTCAACGAACAGCACGCGGGCGCCGGTCTTGGCGGTCCAGGACTGGATGGGCAAGCCGGCCCAGGCGGGCAGGCTCAGCATCAGGGCCGCGCAGGCGGCCGCGCAGCGGTAGACGAGACGGATCACGGGGTTCATGGCGGATCGATTTCAGTGGCGCAGGCCGGCGGGCGCGGCCTTGGGTTTGGCGGTCATGGGTAGCGGTGTCAGGGTGGCCACGGTGAGCGTGTCGTCGCCGAAATATCGCGCGGCCACCGCCTTGACCTGCCCGGCGGTGACGGCGCGTATCTTTTCGAGCGCCCGGTCGATCTGCCTGTGCGACAGGCCGCTCATCTCGAACTGGGCGATCTCCATCGCCTGGCCGAAGATCGAGTCGCGCTTGTAGACCTGGGCCGCCACCACCTGCGCCTTGACGCGCTTGAGTTCTTCCTCGCTGATGCCTTCGTCGGCGATGCGGCGCACCTCGCCGCGCAGGGCCTCTTCGAGCTCGGCCACCGTCCTGCCCGCCGCCGGCGTACCTTCGAGGACGAACAGCACCGGGCCGCGCGCGGTGTTGTCGTAACCGGCGCCGGCGTCGCTGGCGATGCGCGAGCCGCGCACCAGGTTGCGCGACAGGCGTGCGCCCTGATGGCCGTCGAGCACGCCGGCGAGCACCTCGAGCGCGTGGGCGTCGTCGTCTTTTTCGACATCGACGATGCGCGGCGCGCGCCAGGCCAGCGCCACATACGGCAACTCCGCCGGCGCCTTGACGTTGACGCGGCGGATGCCGGTTTGCTCGGGCTCGTCCTGGGCCTTGCGCTCGGGCAGCAGCTTGGGCCTGGCGCCGCCGTAGTACTTCTTCGCCAGCCGCACCACCTCGTCCGGGCTGGCATCGCCGGTGACGATCAGCACCGCGTTGTTCGGCGCATACCAGGTCTTGTACCAGGCCCGCGCGTCGGCGCCCTTCATGGTTTCCAGGTCGCGCATCCAGCCGATCACCGGCGTTCGGTACGGATTGGCCTTGTAGGCTGTGGCCATCAGGGTTTCATGCACCAGCGCGCGCGGCTGGTCATCGGTGCGCAGGCGGCGCTCCTCCATGACCACCTTGATCTCCTTGGCGAACTCCGCGTCGGAGAGTTGCAGATTGCTCATGCGGTCCGCCTCGAGCTTCATCACCAGTTCGAGCTTCGACTTGTGCACCTGCTGGAAATAGGCGGTGTAGTCGCGACTGGTGAAGGCGTTTTCACGCCCCCCGGCAGCGGCCACGCGACGCGAGAACTCCCCCGGCTTGAGCGTCTTCGTGCCCTTGAACATCATATGTTCCAGCACATGCGCCACGCCGGTGACGCCATTGACTTCATCGATGCTGCCGGCGCGGTACCACACCATGTGGGCCACCGTGGGGGCGCGGGTGTCCTGCTTGACGATGATCTTCAGGCCATTGGGCAAGGTGGTTTCGAAGGCGTCGACCGCCGCCGCTGGCGCGGCAGAGCCGACCAAAAGGGCGAACGCGGCTGCGCTCACCCGGAGTCCGGGGGTTTTCATCGGGTGGCTCTTGTTAGAATCGCAGTCGGTTGCATCGCCACCACCTTGATCCGGCAGGCGCGGCGGAACCGACTCCTTGAATGGTACGCGTTGTTGGACGGGTGGAAGCCGCTTCAAGTTCCGATGTTTTCCTTTTTCAAGCCAAAACCCGCGCCCGAAGCGGTGCCGCCGGCCCTTCCGGCCGCGCCGGCGCCGGCAGCACCGACCCTGCCCGCGGCCGCCGTTGCAGCGGTTGCGCCTGAACCGGCGCCCGCCAAGGCCTCCTGGACCGAGCGCCTCAAGGCAGGGCTGACCAAGACCCGCGCCCAGCTCACCTCGCTCTTCACCGGCATCAAGGTCGATGAGGCGCTGTTCGAGGAACTCGAGTTCGCCTTGATATCGGCCGACTGCGGCGTGGACGCCTCGCAGCACCTGATCAGGCAGTTGCGCGAACGTGCCAAGCGCGATGCCATCGAGGACGGCGAGACCCTGAAGCGCGCCCTGGCCGACCTGATCGCCGCCCTGCTCGCGCCGCTCGAGAAACCGCTCGACCTCGACCAGGCCAAACCGCTGGTGCTGATGATCGCCGGCGTCAACGGGGTCGGCAAGACCACCTCGATCGGCAAGCTGGCGAAATACTTCCAGTCACAGGGCAAGAGCATCCTCCTGGCGGCCGGCGACACCTTCCGCGCCGCCGCGCGCGAGCAGTTGATGACCTGGGGCGAGCGCAATAACGTGGTGGTGATCTCGCAGGAGAGCGGCGATCCGGCGGCAGTGATCTTCGACTCGGTGCATGCGGCGCGCGCACGCGGCATCGACATCCTCATGGCGGACACCGCCGGACGGCTGCCGACGCAAAGCAACCTGATGGATGAAATCCGCAAGGTCAAGCGGGTCATCGCCAAGGCCGATGCGGCCGCGCCGCATGAAGTGATGCTGGTGATCGATGCCAATACCGGCCAGAACGCGGTCGCTCAGGTGAAGGCGTTCGACGACGCGCTGGGCCTGACCGGGCTGGTGGTGACCAAGCTCGACGGCACGGCCAAGGGCGGCGTGCTGGCGGCGATCGCACGCGCGCGGCCGGTGCCGGTGCGCTTCATCGGCGTGGGCGAAGGCATAGATGACCTGCGCCCGTTCGTGGCACGCGAGTTCGCCGACGCCATGCTCGGCCTGGACTGAACGCGGCCGCCGGCGCGATGATCGAGTTTTCCGCCGTCACCAAGCGCTATCCCGGCGGATACGAGGCGCTCAAGTCGGTGAACCTGACCATCGCGGACGGCGATTTGCTGTTCATCACCGGGCATTCCGGCGCAGGCAAGAGCACGCTCCTCAAATTGCTGCCGGTGATCGAGCGCGCCACCAGCGGCAGCGTGATCGTCAACGGGCAGAACGTGTCTGCGATGCGCCCGGCGGCCATCCCCTACCTGCGCCGCAACATCGGCCAGATCTTCCAGGACCAGAAGCTGCTCTACGACCGCAGCGTTTTCGACAACGTGATGCTGCCGTTGTCGGTCACCGGCGTGCCGTTCAAGGACGGCGCCAAGCGCGCGCGCGCCGCGCTAGACAAGGTGGGCCTGCTCACGCGCGAGAAGGCCAATCCGATCGCGCTGTCCGGAGGCGAGCAGCAGCGGCTGGCGATTGCGCGAGCGATCGTCAACAGGCCGTCGATCATCATCGCCGACGAACCGACCTCCAACCTGGACGCCGATTACGCCGCGGAGATCATCGACCTGTTCGTGGCCTTCCACCAGGTGGGCGTGACGCTCGTCATCGCCACGCATGACGAGTCCGCCGTCAGCCGCGCCGCCGCGCGCGCCACGGTGCGCAGCGTGCAGCTCAGGAGCGGGGAGCTGGTGGCGTGAAGGCCTGGCTGACGCTGCACTGGATGGCCTTCCTGGGCACGGTGGCCAAGCTGGCTGTCACGCCCTTCGCGACGCTCTTGAACGTGCTGGTAATCGGGGTCGCGCTGGCGCTGCCGGCCGGCGCCTATACCCTGCTGGTCAATCTGCAGCAAGCGGTGCGCAACGTCTCGAGCGATCCGGAGTTTTCGGCCTTCCTGGCGCTGGATGTCAAGAAGGACGAAGTTGCCGACCTCGACCGCCGCCTGCGCGCCCTGCCCGGCGTCGCGCGTGTCGAGTTCCGCTCGCGCGAGGCTGCGCTCGCCGAATTCCGCCAGCATCCTTCGATGGGCGACGTGATCGCCGCGCTCGACAAGAACCCGCTGCCTGACGCCTTCATCGTCCGCCTGACCGATACCAACGCCGAAGACCTGGACCGCCTGGCCGAGAAGGTGCGCGGCTGGGCCAACGTGGAACACGTGCAAGTCGATTCCGCCTGGGTGCGCCGCGTGGCGGCCGCGGTAGGGCTCGGACGCGTGGCCGTCCTGATCCTGGCCGGGCTGCTGTCGGTTGCGCTGCTGGCCGTCACCTTCAACACCATCCGCCTGCAGATCCTTACCCAGCGTGAGGAAATCGCGGTCTCGAAACTGCTGGGCGCCACCAACGGCACCATTCGTCGGCCGTTCTATTACTTCGGCGCCCTGCTCGGGGTCCTGGGCGGCGGTGCCGCCCTTGGCATCGTGTACGGCGCGTTTTACCTGCTCAACCACAGCGTGGCACAGTTCGCGGCGCTGTACGCATCGGATTTCCGGCTGGGTGCCCTGCCGCCCGAGGACATGGCATCCATCCTGGGCTTCGCCGCGGCACTGGGACTGGCGGGTGCGTGGCTGTCGGTATCGCAGCACCTGCGCGAGTTCGAGCCGCGTTAGGCGGCGGGTAGGCGGCGACGCCCCGCCTTTAGCTCCCCGCGAGCAGGAGGCGGATATCCGAGACCAGCCGCTCGAGGGACGCTGCGGGTTCGCTCGCGGGAGCCGGGCGCACGAACAGGCGCAAGCGACCCTGCGGATCGAACACATAGGTGCCGGCGGAATGGTCCATGGTGTAGCTGCCCGGCGCCTTGCCAGGCACCTTCTGGTAGAAGACCTTGAAATCCTTGGCCACGGCAGCGGTGGTCGTCATGTCGCCATACAGGCCCACGAAACTCGGGTGAAACGCCGGCACATACTGGGCGAGCAGGGCCTGGGTGTCGCGCTCGGGATCGATCGTGATGAAAAGCACCTGCAGCTTCCCGGCGTCGGCGCCGAGCCTGGCGACCACCTCGCGCATTTCCGCCAGCGCGGTCGGGCACACGTCCGGACACTGGGTGAACCCGAAGAACACCGTGACGACCTTGCCTTTGTAGTCGGCCAGGGTGACCTTCCTGCCGTTGTGGTCGGTCAGCGCGAAGCCCTTGGCGTAGTCGGCGCCGGTGATGTCGGTGTTGCGGAACTGGGGCTTGCCGTCCCCGCAGCCGGCCAGTGCCGCGGCCACGCAGACGAACAAGGCGCAGGCGAGATGCCGCAGGCTCATGGGGACAGGTAGGGCTGCAGGTAGTGGTCGACTAGCAGGGCCGCAAACAGCGCGGCGAGGTAGTAGAGCGAATACGTGAAGGTCGCGCGGGCCTGCTGGTCGCTGTAGGAAAGATAGAGCTTCACCGCATGGCGGATGAACCCGGCGGCCAGGATCACCGCCGAGGCCAGATAGACCCAGCCGCTCATGCGGATGGCGAAGGGCAGTATGCTCACCGCGCCCAACAGAACGGTGTAGAGCAGAATGTGGAGCTGGGTGAATCGCTGGCCATGGGTCACCGGCAGCATCGGCAGGCCGGATCTGCGGTAGTCCTCGACGCGGTACAGGGCGAGCGCCCAGAAATGCGGCGGGGTCCACACGAAAATGATCAGCACCAGCAGCACGGCCTCGGGGCCCACCTCGCCGGTGACCGCGGCCCAGCCGAGCGCCGGCGGCATCGCGCCCGACAGTCCGCCGATGACGATGTTCTGCGGCGTGGTCGGCTTGAGCAGCACGGTATAGATGAACGCATAGCCGAAGAAGGTGGCGATGGTGAGCCACATCGTCAGGGCATTCACCCACACCAGCAGCAGCGCGCTGCCGACGGCGGCCAGGGCCAGGGCGAAGACCAGCGCCTGCGGCGTGGTGAGTTCGCCGCGCGCCATCGGGCGGGCGCGGGTTCGCGCCATCTGGGCGTCGATGCGCTGCTCGATCAGGCAGTTCACCGCGAAGGCGCCCCCGGCAAGCAGCCAGATGCCGATGGTGCCCGCGACGAGCACCGCCGGCTCCACCATCCCGGGGGTGGCGAGGAACATGCCGATGACCGCGCAGAACACCGCCAGCATGGTCACGCGCGGTTTGGTCAGTTCGGCGAACTGGCGCAACCGTTGGCTGGCGGAAGGCGCACGATCTGCGCTGGAGACTTGCATGGTGTCAGGAGGCTCGCGCCAGCCCGGCGGTGGCGGCGGCGGCAGGCGCGGAAACGGCGAGGCGCGAGTTTAGCAGCGCGAGCAGGGCCGCAAGGGCCGCCGCGCCGCCGTTGTGGATCACGGCCACCGCCAGCGGCCAGGTGAAGACCACGTTCGACACGCCGGTGAGCACCTGCAGGCCGATCAGCGCAAGCAGCGCAACGCCGATGCCGCGCAGGGCAGGGACGCGCGCCGATGCGCGCCACAGGCGAGCGGCCAGCCAGACGACGGCCACGGTCACCACCAGGGCGAAGACGCGATGCACCCAGTGGATGGCGACCAGCGCCTGCATGGACAGCAGGGTTCCGTCGTCGTTCATGCCGAGCGGGCGGGTAAGGTCGAATCCGCGCGCGAAATCGGCTTCCGGGACTACGGCACCGTTGCACAGGGGAAAGTCCGCGCATGCGAGCACCGCATAGTTGGTGCTCACCCAGCCACCCAGGGCGATCTGCATGAACACCAGGGCCAGCACGATGAAAGCCGGCGCGCGCAGGTGTGCGGCCGCATCTTCGGGTATGCGCGCGGGTTCGGTGCGCGCCGCCAGTGCCGCCAACGCGCACAGCAGCAGCACGCCCAGGAGCAGGTGCATGGTGACGATCACCGGCATGAGCTTCAGGGTGACCGTCCAGGCGCCGAACGCCCCCTGGACGCACACCAGCACGAACAGGGCCGTGGCCGGCCAGGGCGAACGCTGCGTCCGCTCGCGATGCAGCCAGGCCAGCGCCATCAGGACGGTGATCAATACCCCCACCCCCATGGCGAAGTATCGATGCAGCATTTCGATCCACGCCTTGGTGAAGGTGACCGGACCGCTCGGCATGGCCGCTTCGGCCGCGCGAATATGGTCTGCAGCGGCCAGGGGCGTGGACTGACCGTAGCACCCCGGCCAGTCGGGACAGCCCAGGCCGGAGTCTGTCAGCCGGGTGAAAGCCCCGAACATGATCAGGTCGAAAGTGAGAAAGGCGGTCACCCACACCAGTTTGCGGTACTTGTCGGTGTCGCTCCTGGCCCATACCCAAACCAGCGGCATCGAGGCGACCAGCAGGCCAACCAGCAGCAACTCGATGATGGCGGAGGTACTCATCAGCCAACCCGCGAGTACTTGAGCAGGCGCGCGAGGTCGCGGCTCATCTTCATGGGGTCTGCGCCCTTCGGGTAGCGCAGCACGAGATTGCCCAGCGGGTCGATCAGGTAGATATGCTCGCTGCGCGCGCCAGTGGCCGGGAAAGCGCTGTCGAGCGGCGCGTCGCCGGCGCGCAGCATCTTCATGCCGTCGTACTCGCGCATGAGCTGGGTCGACAATTGCGCCTGGTCGGTGATGACCCAGGCGCGTTCGACACGGTCGCGCTCCTTGCCCTGCATGGTGCGCAATTGGCGCATCTTGAACAGCTTGTCGGTACATTCCGCGGCGCAGTCGCCGCCGTCGAAGGTCAGCAGAGTCCACTTGCCCTTGAAATCGGCGCTACGAAACGGCGTGCCGTCGAGCAGCGCGAGGGTCATGTCGGGCAGGGGTTTCACCGGTTCGATGAGCGTGCCGTAGTTGACCCGGCCGTCGGGTCGGAAGAAATAGTAGGTCACATACGAGGCCACCACCGGCGAGGCGCAGACCAGGAAGATCAGCAGAAGCTTGATGCGACCGGTCGTCATGGCGTCTCGGTAGGCGTCTTCACGCGTCTCTAGGTGGCTTGTCATGATGGAAGAAGGTGAAAAACAGGAACAGTGAGAGGATGAGGACGGCAAGGGAATACCACTGGAAGGCGTAGCCGCGGTGCTTGGCTGCCGTCATGCCGGCGTCGACGGCGGGCCCGACATCGGGCGCGCGGATCAGCCCGTCGGTGGCGCCATCACCGCCTTGGCGCAGCATGAAGGGCTGAACCTGCATGCCGGTGCGTTCGGCGAACTTTTCCGGCGTCAGGTTTTGCCAAAGGGGTCCGGTGTCGGTGTTTTCCTTCAATTCCAGGGTGCGGCGCGGCGCGATATAGGCGCGACCACGAATTTCCACCATACCGGACGGGGTGCCCACCGGCGGCAACTTTGTCCGATCGGCCGCCGGCTGCACGATGCCACGGTCGACCAGGACCACCGTGCCGCCGCCCGCAGGACGCAGCGGCGTGACGACTGCCATTCCCGTCGCACGGCCGGCGAACCGGTTGTCCCAGTAGACTGTGGCGGCGGGGATAAATTCCCCGCGCACCACCAGTTTCCGACCGTCTACCGACTCGGCGGCAAGCGCAGCGCCGCCGAGCGCCACATCGACCGCGTCGCGTCCGGCCGCAGCGCGGGATTCGATTTCGTCCTTTTGCAGCGCGCGCACGCTTTGCCAGTAGCCTGCCCAGGTCGCAAGCGCGATGGCTGCGCCGGCCGCCAGGGCCGGAAACAGCCGAAATGCGGGTCGTTGACGCAGGCGAATCATGCGGGCACCGGAACCGGGCACAATAGCGCTTGGCGGGCCCGGGCGGCTTCGTGGACCGCAACCTTCCCGCAAGCACCGATGAAACTCATTCCCGCATTCATACTTGTGACCATCCTGGCCAGCCTTGGCTCCGCACTGTATTTCATGATCAAGGACGGCAGCAGGACCCGCCGAACGGTTCAGGCCTTGACGGTGCGCATTTCGCTTTCGGTCGCCCTGTTCCTGTTTCTCATGCTTGGTTACTGGATGGGCTGGTTCGTGCCGAACCAGCGTCCGTTCTAGACGGGGCCGCCGCAGCCCTGTGGTTTCCAATGAAAAACGCCGCACTTGCGTGCGGCGCTTCGCATCCTCGATGCGTTGCCTGCCTTACATCCAGTAGACGATGATGTAGAGGCCCAGCCAGACCACGTCGACAAAATGCCAATACCAGGCCGCCCCCTCGAAGGCGAAATGATGGTCGGGCCGGAAGTGCCCCTTCAGGCAGCGCGCCCAGACCACCACCAGCATGATGGCGCCCACGGTGACATGAAAGCCGTGGAAACCGGTCAGCATGTAGAAGGTGGAACCGTAGATGCCTGACGAGAGCTTGAGGTTTAACGCCGAATAGGCATGCACATACTCGTACGCCTGGCAACCGAGGAAGACCACACCGAGCGCGATGGTCAGGAACAGGAACAGGTTGAGAACACCACGCTTGTTGTCCTTCAGGGCATGGTGCGCGATGGTCAGTGTCACGCCGGAGGTCAGCAGCAGGATGGTGTTGATGGTGGGCAGCCAGAACGGCCCCATGGCGGTGAAGGGCTCGCTGTACTCCGGGCCCCCCGTGGGCCACTGCGCCTTGAAGTCGGGCCAGACCAGGCGCTGGTCGAGCTCGCCGAGCCAAGGCACAGAGAGCTGACGGGCGTAAAACAGGGCGCCGAAGAACGCGGCAAAGAACATCACCTCGGAAAAGATGAACCAGCCCATGCTCCAGCGGAACGAGAGGTCGACCTTGCCCGAGTACTGCCCACCCTCGGACTCGCCGGCGACCGTGCCGAACCAGCCGAACAGCATGTAGATCAGGAAAGCGAACCCGAGCGCGACTGCATAAACGCCGGGCATCATGTCGTTGATCCAGGTGGCCGTGCCCAGCGCCATCAGGAACAAGGCGATCGAGCCCTTGATGGGCCATGACGACGGCTGCGGAATGAAGTAGTCCGGAGTCGTTCCGTGTGCGGCAGGTGCGCTCATGCTTCTTTCTCCTCGCGCCATCGACTTGGGGGCGCTCTTCGTTACTACGGTAAACCTACTTCGCGGTCACTACCCTGACCAGCACCACGAGCGCGGCGACGAACACCGCTGCGCCGAAAATCCCCGCGATGATCGCCTGCTTGGGACTGATCCTCGCCACATCGTCCTCATAGCCCGCGGACTTGCGGATTCCTATGAACGACCACAACACCGCCCGCATGACCTGCAGCGGCGACGCGGGCTTGCCCGGCTTGGCTTCGCTGCTCACGAACTGCCCTTGCCCGCGATTTCAAAAAACGCATACGACAGGGTGATCGTGGTAACGTCCCTGGACATGTCGGGATCGATCACGAACACCACCGGGAACTGCTTGGACTCCCCGGCAGCGAGCGTCTGCTGCTTGAAGCAGAAGCATTCCAGCTTCTTGAAGTACTGCGACGCCACCTTGGGCGCGTAGCTCGGAATGGCCTGCCCGGCCATCGGACGGTCGGTCAGATTGGTGACTTCGTACATCACCTGCACCAGTTCGCCGGGATGGACCTGCAGGCTGCCGGACACCGGCCGGAACCGCCACGGCATCGTGTTCGCATTGGCATCGAACTCGATGGTGACCTTGCGCGA
>CANGUJ010000014.1 GCA_947456845.1 Burkholderiales bacterium
ATATCCGGGAAATCATGTCAGTGGAAATCAGCCTCGAGGGCAAGGTCGCGTTGGTCACCGGCGCTTCATCCGGCCTGGGCGCGCGCTTCGCCAAAATCCTGGCCGACGCCGGCGCCACCGTTGCGCTGGGCGCGCGCCGGCTGGAGCGCCTCAAGGAACTGCGTGCCGAGATCGATTCTGAAGGCGGCGAGGCGCACGTCTATTCGCTCGACGTGACCAGCGTGGCCAGCATCCGCGCCTGCGTGGCGCAGGTGGAGGCCGACCTGACGAAAATCGACATCTTGGTCAACAATTCCGGGGTGTCTGCACAGGGCCGCGCGCTTGAGGTGTCCGAACCGGACTACGACTACGTGATGGGGACCAACGCCAAGGGGGCCTTTTTCATGGCCCAGCAGGTGGCCCAGGTGATGGCGCGCAGGCAGACGCCCGGCCGCATCATCAATATCGCCTCGGTGGCGGGCATGAGGATCGTACCGCAGCTTTCGGTCTACAGCATGTCCAAGGCCGCAGTGATCCACATGACCCGGGCCATGGCGGTGGAGTGGGGGCGTTACGGCATCAACGTCAACGCGATCTGCCCCGGCTACATCGAGACCGAGATCAATTCGGCCTACTTCGCCACCGAGGGCGGGCAAAAGCTGATCAGCACGCTGCCGCGCCGACGGGTCGGGAAGCCCGAAGATCTGGACGGCCTGCTCCTGCTGCTGGCCTCCGACGGGTCGTCCTTCATCAATGGCGCGGCAATCGCCGCCGATGACGGGATGGCGGCGGGCTGATTCCCGGCCGCCGCTCCGGTCCGGCGTATAGCGCCGGCCTCCCCCGCGACCGCCGGGTCGCCCCCCGGCGTGCGCCGGGTGATTTAAGTCATTGATTCCTCGCCGGGAAGGCGCGGCCGGCGCGCCGCTGGCCGGATTCGGCGTCATTCTGCGGGCGATCCGCCCCCCCTTTTTTTGGCTGCTGTCAAGGGCGTGAATGCAATTTAATCGATTGTTTTTTAGGCGAAAATGCTTATAATTTCGGGTTTTGCCGCTTGAAATCAGGCGGTAGATGCGAGCGGCACCCAAGGCCAGTCTGGCAGGTGTCGAAAATGAACTGCGATGCCGGATACGATTCCCATCCCGCTGTCCCGGCCCGAGGGCTTTCAGCTGGTGCACACCGAGGTGATGCCGATACGCTGGGGTGACATGGACGCGATGCTGCACGTGAACAACACCGTGTACTTCCGTTACATGGAGCAGGCGCGCATCAGTTGGATCGACTCGTGGGGCGTGGGCCATACGGCGGAACAGTCCGAAGGCCCGGTGAGCGCGACCGCCGGGTGTCGCTTCAAGCGGCCGCGCAAGTATCCGGGCTCGGTGGAAGTACGGGTGTTCGCGGGCAGGGTCGGGCGTTCCAGCGTGCCTACCTATTATGAAATGCGCCGCGCCGACGACCCGCAAACCGTTTACGCCACGGGCGAGGCATTGTTCGTCTGGATCAGCAACGAAACCGGCCGGCCGGTTTCGTTTCCGGGGCCGGTGAGAGAGCGGCTCTGGGGCAATCAGGGGTCAGCCGCACATGCGACATGGTGAGCCGTACAGAATGACGATCGATAATAATCAGATAATGTGGGAGCCCAGCCAGGCGGCGCTGGAGAAGGCGAATCTCACGCACTTCGCGCGCGCGGCGATCAAGCGCTGGAAACTCAAGCTCAATACCTACCCCGAGTTCTACAGATGGTCTTCCGACCATCCGGAGCAGTTCTGGATGTCGGTATGGGAGCAACTCGGCGTGATCGGCATGCCGGCCGAGCCGCGCAAGGGCGTACGTGCGCCGCTGGGCCTGAAGGCGGGCGCCATGGTCGATGGCGACAAGTTTCCGGGCACCCGGTGGTTCCCCGGCATGCGCATGAATTTTGCGCAAAACTTGCTGCGCAAGCATGACAGCTCCGAAGCCATGATTTTCTGGGGCGAGGACAAGGTCAAGCGCAAGGTGACCTGGGCGGAGCTCAACAATCAGGTGTCGCGCTGCGCCCAGGGACTCAAGGCCGCCGGGGTGCGCCAGGGCGACCGCGTCGCCGCCATCATGCCCAACATGCCGGAAGCGGTGATTGCGATGATCGCCACCGCCAGCATCGGCGCGATCTGGACCTCCTGCTCGCCGGATTTCGGCATCCAGGGCGTACTCGACCGTTTCGGTCAGGTCGAGCCCAAGGTTCTATTCGCTCCCGACGGCTACCACTACAACGGCAAGACAGTCGACATGCTCGACAAGGTCTCCGAAATCGTCACCCGTCTGCCTTCGGTGCGCGAGGCAGTGGTCGTGCCCTATATGTCGGCGTCGCCCAACGTCGACGGCGTGCCGCGCGCGCTCACCTGGCCCGAGTTCACCGCACCCTACAAGGCGGGTCCGGTCGAGTACAACATGTTGCCTTTCGAGCAGCCGCTCCTGATCCTGTACTCCTCGGGCACCACCGGCGTGCCCAAGTGCATCGTGCACAGCGCGGGCGGCATCCTGCTCAAGCACCTGGCCGAACACCAGCTGCACTGCGACGTACGGCCCGGCGACCGGCTGTTCTACTCCACCAACTGCGGCTGGATGATGTGGAACTGGCTGGTCACCGGCCTCGCGTCCGGGGCAACGCTCATCCTCTACGACGGCTCGCCCTTCCTGCGGCGCGGCGGCATCCTCTGGGACATGGCCCAGTCCGAAAAGGTCAGCCATTTCGGCACCTCGGCCAAGTACCTGGATGCGCTGGCCAAAATCCGTTTTCGCCCGCGCGACACGCATGAGCTGAACCGTCTGCGCGCGGTGTTTTCGACCGGCTCCCCGCTGGCGCCCGAGTCTTTCGACTTCGTCTACCAGGCCATCAAGCAGGACGTGATGCTGGGGTCAATCTCCGGCGGCACCGACATCTGCGGCTGTTTCGTGCTTGGCAACCCGGTGCTGCCGGTCCGGCGCGGCGAGTGCACCGGCAACGCGCTGGGCATGGACATCCAGGTGTACGACGACCGCGGGCGCCCTTTGCCTCCCGGCAAGAAGGGGGAACTGGTGTGCGCCAAGCCTTTCCCCTCGGTGCCGATCGGTTTCTGGAACGACGACGACGGGTCCAAGTTTCGCGCGGCGTATTTCGACAAGTTCCCGGGCGTATGGCATCACGGCGACTATGTCGAGCGCACGCCTGCGGGCGGGCTCGTCATTTACGGCCGCTCCGACGCAGTGCTGAACCCGGGCGGTGTGCGCATCGGCACCGGCGAGATCTACCGCCATGTCGAGGCGCTCGACGAGGTTACCGAATCCCTGGTGATCGCCCAGGACTGGCCGCCCGGCAAGCGCGGCGACGTGCGCATCGTCCTGTTCGTGCGCCTGCGCGACGGCCTCGAGCTGGATCCGCCGTTGATCGAAAAGATCAAGCAGCATATCCGCACCCACACCACGGCCCAGCACGCGCCGGCGAAAGTCATACAGGTGAGCGACATTCCGCGCACCCGCAGCGGCAAGCTGGTGGAACTGGCGGTGCGCGACGTGGTCCATAACTTGCCGGTCAAGAACATCGAGGCGCTTGCCAATCCGGAAGCGCTGGAGCAGTTCCGCAACATGCCGGAACTGCGGGCGGCCTGAACACCGGCGCTGGGGCTGACCCGGCGAGCGGCTTCTTCAACCCTAGCGGAACATTACGCGGGAATCGACCATGAACAAGGTATACGGCAGCGCCAGGGCGGCGCTGGAAGGCGTGCTCCAGGACGGGCACATGATCGGGGTGGGCGGTTTCGGCCTGTGCGGCATCCCCGAGGCGCTGATCGCCGCGGTGCGGGACCTGGGCGTCAGGAACCTCACGGCCATCTCGAACAACGCCGGGGTCGACGGATTCGGCCTCGGCATCCTCCTGGCGACGCGGCAGGTGAAGAAGATGATCGCCTCCTACGTGGGTGAGAACAAGGAGTTTGAGCGCCAGTATCTGGCCGGCGAACTCGAACTCGAATTCACCCCGCAGGGCACCCTGGCGGAGAAGCTGCGCGCCGGCGGATCCGGCATTCCGGCCTTCTTCACCCGCACCGGCGTGGGCACGCTGATCGCCCAGGGCAAGGAAGAGCGCGAATTCGATGGCCAACGCTACCTGATGGAGCGCTCGCTGGTGCCGGACGTCTCGCTGGTCAAGGCATGGAAGGCCGACAAATCCGGGAACCTGATCTATCGCAAGACCGCGCGCAACTTCAACCCAAATGTCGCGATGGCCGGCAAGGTGACCGTGGCCGAGGTCGAGCAGCTCGTCGAGACCGGCGAACTCGATCCCGACAACATCCACACGCCGGGCATTTTCGTTCACCGCATCGTCGTCAACGCAAATCCGGAAAAGCGCATCGAACAGCGCACCGTCCGCACGAAGTAGGAGATCACACCATGGCTTGGAATCGTGACGAAATGGCCGCCCGCGCCGGGCGCGAACTGCAGGACGGCTTCTACGTGAACCTCGGCATCGGGCTGCCGACCCTGGTCGCCAACCATGTGCCGGCCGGCATGGAGGTGTGGCTCCAGTCGGAGAACGGCCTGCTCGGCATCGGCCCGTTTCCCACCGAGGACGAGATTGACCCCGACATGATCAATGCCGGCAAGCAGACCGTGACCACGCTGCCGGGCTCGTCGATCTTTTCCTCGGCGGATTCCTTTGCGATGATTCGCGGCGGCAAGATCAATCTTGCCATCCTGGGCGCCATGCAGGTTTCGGAAAAGGGGGATCTGGCCAACTGGATGATTCCCGGCAAGATGGTCAAGGGAATGGGCGGCGCGATGGATCTGGTGGCGGGGGTCGGACGCGTGATCGTTCTCATGGAACATGTGGCCAAGGGCGACGCGCACAAGATCCTCAAGGCCTGCGACCTGCCCCTTACCGGCGTGGGCGTGGTCAACCGCATCATCACCGACCTGTGCGTGCTCGACGTCACGCCGCAGGGCCTGAAGCTGGTCGAACTGGCGCCCGGCGTCGGCATCGACGAAGTGCGCGCCAAGACCGGAGCGCCGGTACTGGCGTGATCCCCTGCGCGCCATGAAAAAACCGCGCTTGGGCGCGGTTTTTTCTTGCCCGGCGGCGCCCTAGCGTCCGGCCTGCATCAGCGTCCGGCCTTCTTCGCCGCGGGTTTGCCGGCAGCAGGCTTTTTTGCCGCCGGCTTGCGCGCCGCCGTTTTCCCGGCCGCGGTTTTTTTCGCAGCCGCCTTTCCCGCCGCGGGCGTTTTCGCCGCCGGCTTGGCTGCCGCCTTGCCGGCCCGCTTTCCGGCCGCGGCCTGGCGGCGCACCTTCGCAGCCAGGCCGAGCGGCTTGGCACCGATCAGGATAGCCGCGACGATGCAGGGCTCGGTGCCGCGCACGCTCCAGGAATGGTTGGTGCCGCGCTGGATCAGGATGTCGCCGGCCTTGAGAAGCGTCTCCTCGGTATCCATGATCGCGTAGATCTCGCCCTTGAGGACGATGATGTAGTCGACCGTAGCGGTGGTGTGCATCATCGGGTCGGCATTGGCATGGTCCTTGGCGTGGCCCGCCCCGATGGAGTCGAAGGCTTTTTTAGCGTCGACCTGGTCGCGCCATGCCGAATCCGGCGGAAACTCCACGATGCGCAGGATGCTGCCCTTGGTCGGTGGCTCCAGCTTAATCGGGCGGCGGGCGGCGTCCGCGGCGCCGGAATTGTCGGCCGGCGCATCGAGGGTTTCCCACAGATCGGTGAGCGCCAGCCCCGGCATCGAGACCATCTCCTTGACATTTGGAGCATGTCCGTCCAGGAGGAATTTTGACTTGCCATTCTTGTCGTGCCCGGTCACGACCCGTCGTACTCTCCAAACCATTTTTGTCTCCTTTTGAAGTTTGAACGCCGCTTGACACCAACGTCGGGGTTCATCGTAGTATTGATCGCGGGCCAAGGCAAGGTCGCGGCGTGGTTTGCGGCCCGTCATTGGCGACAGGAACACTCGCACCAAGGGAACCAAGGGAGCAGAGGCATGAAACTGGTGACATTTTCAGCCGGACGCGCGGGTCCGCGCGCCGGCGCATTGGTCGACGGCGGACGCCGCGTGCTGGATTTGCAGGCCGCCCACCGCGCGCGTTACGGAAAAAGTGCGAAGTCGCTCGCCAGCGTGCTGGCGATGGCGGAGGCGGGCTTCGACAGCGTTGCTCTGGCTGAAACGCTTGCGCGCGGCGCGGCGCGCAGCCGTGCTGCCACGCACAAGTTGGCGGAGGTGCGACTGCATGCGCCCATTCCCGCGCCGCCGCAGATGCGCGATTTCCTGTGCTTCGAGCGCCACCTGACCCAGGCCTTCGACGCGGCCCGCAAGGTGCGCGCGGCCGGCGCGCCCGACCCCGCCGCGGCCATGCGCGAGATGGAGGCCAAGGGCATCCTGTCGATTCCGCAGGTCTGGTACGAGCGCCCGATCTTCTACCATCCAAACCGCCTCAACGTGGTGGGCACCGGGCATGACATCGAATGGCCTGCGTTTTCCGAGCGGCTCGATTTCGAACTGGAGTTCGGCTGCTTCATCGGCAAGGCCGGCCGCGACATCCCGCGGGACCAGGCGCGTGCGCACATCTTCGGCTACACCATCTTCAACGACGTGTCGGCGCGCGATGAGCAGATGAAGGAAATGCCGGGACAACTCGGGCCCGGCAAGGGCAAGGATTTCGACACCGGCAACGTGCTCGGGCCGTGCCTGGTGACCGCCGATGAACTGAAGGACCCGTACAAGCTCAAGATGGAAGCGCGCGTCAACGGCGAGCGCTGGGGCGGCGGCAACAGTGGCG
The DNA here is from genome assembly GCA_947456845.1 of Burkholderiales bacterium. GTDB lineage: Bacteria > Pseudomonadota > Gammaproteobacteria > Burkholderiales > JAEUOS01 > JAEUOS01. The sequence goes on from CANGUJ010000014.1 coordinate 6,763, forward strand.
AGATGCACTGGAAGTTCGAAGATTGCATCGCCCATGCTGCGCGCTCGGAAACCATTGTGGCGGGCGAGTTTTTCGGTTCCGGCACGGTCGGTTCGGGCTGCGGTCTGGAGCAGATGCGCTTCTTGAAGCCCGGCGACGTGGTCGAACTCGAGGTCGAGGGGATCGGCATCCTGCGCAACCGCTTCGTGAAGTCCTGACCGACCCTGGCCTACCCGGCTTGCCCAGGCAATCCCCCGCGAAGCGGGACGCGCCCCCGCAGATGCGTGTTTGCGCCTAAACTTGCGACGCAAGCACGCCGGTTGATTGAGTGTGCAGGACCGAGCCCGTCCGGCGTCCCTACATGGAGGAGATCAAGATGCAATATCCCAAACTGCCGCACACGCTGCTGGCCGCGGCCCTTTGCCTGGCAGGCGCCGCCCATGCCCAGCAGGAGATCAAGATCACGGTATCGGCCGGTCATGCGCCGGTGTTCCTTTGGGTCAAGCACCTGAAGGAAACTTTCATTCCCGCGGTCAATCGCGAGCTGGCCAAGTCGGGCAAGACGATTGTCAGCTGGAACGAAGCTTACGGCGGCACGCTCGCCAAGTTGGGCTCCGAACTCGAGACTATCGAGCAGGGCGTCTCCGACATGGGCATTGTCGGCACCGTGTTCCATCCCGGCAAGATGCCCCTTCAGAACGTCAGCTATGCCGCGCCGTTCGGGCCGATCGAGCCACGCGTGGTTTCCAAGGTCATCAACGAGATGCACGAGAAGGTCCCGGCGATGCGCAAGTCATGGGAGAAGTACAACCAGGTCTACCTGTGCGGATTCGCGCTCGACGATTACGGCGTCGTCGCCACCACGCCGGTGGTCAAGCTCGAGGACCTCAAGGGCAAGAAATATGGCGGCCCGCCCGGACTGCATGGCTGGATCAAGGGCTCGGGAGCGGTGGCGGTCAACGCCGGCCTGCCTTCGTACTACAACGACATCAAGGCCGGGGTCTACAACGGTGTGCTCACCTTCGCCTCGGGGGCGGCTGCGGCCAAGCTCTATGAGGTGGCTCCTGCCTACACCCAGACCGGATTCGGCGCCATGTATGCGGGCGGCGTTTCCATCAACAAGGGCCGCTGGGACAAGTTTCTGCCGGAGGTTAAGGCGGCATTCAAGGCGGGCTGCGAGGAGTATGAGTCGGCCTACAGCAAGGAACAGTTCACCCGCGCGGTGGCGGCGCTCGACCTGATCCGCGCCAACAAGGGCACGGTGACCGTCATGGCCGACGCCGAGCGCGCGCGGGTGGCCAAGGCCATCGACAACCCCACCAAGGCCTGGATCGAGGCCGCCGCCAAGGCTGGCTATCCCGCGCGGGACGTGCTCAAGGCCTACATGGACGGTGTGCGCCGCGAGGGCGGCAAGTTCGCCCGGGACTGGGACAAAGAGTAGGCAGGCCCCCGCAAGCCGCACGCCCTGAAATGACAAGTCGATGAGGTTTTCCCCGCTCGGCCTGCTGGCGGCCGTGATGAACGCGACCGGCACCCTGATGGTGCTGGTGATCATGGGGGTGATCCTGGTGGATGTGTTCGGGCGCTTCCTGTTCGCCCGGCCGCTGCCGGGCACACCGGAGATCGTCGCCATGTCGATCGCCGTCATCGTGTTCCTGCAGTTCCCGTCGACGCTGCGCGCCGGCCGGGTGATCGCCACCGACGGCTTTCTCGAATGGGTGGGCAAGCGGTCTGTCCGCGCCGAGCAGTGGTCGCTGGCGGCCTACCACCTGCTGGGCGGCCTCATGTTCGTCGTGGTGGCAACGCATGTCTGGCCGCTGGCGCGCGGCATGTTCGCCAGCGGCGACTTCTACGGTTCGCTTGCGGTGTTCACCTTTCCAAAGTGGCCGGTGTACAGCATCATCGCCTTCGGCTGCGCGGTGATGGCGCTGCAATACATCGTGCTGGCCGTCCAGTACGTCGGTGCGGGCATGCGCCGCGAGCGGCTCTTCGAGATCGACCCGGCCAACAAGGTGTTGTCGTGAGCGCGCTCGAAATCGGGCTGGCCGGATTCGCGGCCCTGACGCTCCTGATCTACCTGGGGGTGCACATCTCCACCTCGCTCCTGGTGGTGGCCTACGTCGGCACCGCCACGATCCGCGGCGACTGGGATATCGCCGGCACCATGCTCGGGCAGGCGGCCACCGATTCGGTCACCGAGTACGAATTCGGCACCGTGCCGCTGTTCGTGCTGATGGGATTTTTCGTGATGGTGGCCGGGGTGGGGCGCGATTCCTACATGGTTGCGCATCGCCTGTTCCATCGCGTGCCGGGCGGCATCGGCCACGCCACCGTGGTGGGCAACGCGATCTTCTCGGCCATCACCGGCATCACGGTGGCGGCGGTGGTGCTGTTTACCAAGCTGGCGGTGCCGGAGATGTTGAAGCGCGGCTACCACCCCAAGCTCGCCGTTGGCGTGGTGGCGGGCTCGGCCATGCTGGGCATGCTGATCCCGCCTTCGGTGCTGATGATCGTCTATGCGGTGATCACCGAAACCTCGGTGGGCGACATCTACAACGCCGGCATCGTGCCTGGCATCATCCTTGCGGCGGCGTTCATGGGCGCGATCTTCCTCATTGCCAAGCTGCGCCCCGAATGGGTGGGGGGCATCGACGGCGAGCGCTATGACAGTGATGCGTCGTGGCAGGTATTGATCGGCCAGGTGATCCCCATTCTCGCCCTGATAGCACTGGTGCTTGGCGGCATGTACGGTGGCATCTTCACCGCCACCGAGGCCGGGGCGGTCGGCGCCTTCGGCGCGCTCATCATCGCGCTGTTGCGCCGCGCGCTGGACTGGAGGATCTTCTGGAACATCCTCATTGATACCGGCTATGTCACCGCATCGCTTGTGCTGATCATCGCCTCGGCGGCCATGTTCAGCCGTTTTCTCGCCATGTCCGGCCTGCCGTCCTTCATGGGCAACTGGGTCACCGAACACCAGTTCACCCTCATGACGGTGATGGCGGTGTACCTGGCCGTGGTGCTGTTCCTGGGCACCGCGCTCGACTCCACCTCCACCGTACTGATCTCGGTGCCGGTGTTCGCGCCGATATTCAAGACCCTCGGCGCCGACCTGGTGTGGGTGGGCATCATCACCATGATCGCCGTAGAAGTGGGGCTCATTACCCCGCCCTTGGGGATGAGCCCGTTCGTGGTCAAGACCTCGCTCGACCGCGAAGGCCTGGCCGGCAACCTCTCGCTCAACGACATCTATTTCGGCGCGTTGCCCTTCGCGGCGGCCGCCCTGGCGGTGATCGGCCTGATCATCGCGTTTCCGAAAATCGCCCTGATACTGGTTTGATCCCGAAGGAGCCTTGCATGTCCCGCAGAATCATCGACCTTTCGATCTATCTCGAAAACGACGTGGTGTCCGATCCGCCGGCGTTCGCACCGAAGATCGAGTATTTCAACCACGAGAACTCGTTCCACCAGATGGAGCCGTTCTTTCCGGGCCTGAAACAGTCGGACCTGCCGGATTCGGCGGTCTGGGCGGTGGAGCAGATATCGCTCTCCACCCACAACGGCACGCACCTGGATGCGCCCTACCATTTCCATCCCACCATGAACAAAGGCGAGCGCGCCATCTCGATCGACGAGGTCGATCTCGACTGGTGCTTCCAGCCCGGGGTCAAGCTCGACTTCCGCCACTTCGGCGACGGCTATGTGGTCACCGCCGCCGATGTCGAGGCGGAATTGAAGCGCATCGGCCATATCCTGAAGCCGCTGGAGATCGTGGTGATCAACACCCGCGCCGGCTCGCGCTACGGCAACAACGACTATGTGAGCGCCGGCTGCGGCATGGGGTATGAGGCGACCATGTACCTGCTCGAGCGCGGCGTGCGCCTGACCGGCACCGATGCGTGGAGCTGGGATGCGCCCTTTGTCCACACCGCCAAGAAGTACGCCGACAGCCACGACGCCTCGCTGATCTGGGAAGGCCACAAGGCGGGGCGCGACATCGGCTACTGCCACCTCGAGAAGCTGCATAATCTGGAGGCCCTGCCGCCGGACGGCTTCATCGTCTCCTGCTTTCCGCACAAGATCCGCGGCGCTTCCGCCGGATGGACGCGCGCGGTCGCCATCGTCGACCCGCGCATGCAGGCCTTGTTCTCGTAAGGCACACCGCGCTGCGCATGGCGCGCGGCAGGCGCCATGCGGGCCCATGAACCCCTAACGGGCCGCAAACGATTCGAATCAAACGCAACGGCATAAAAACGAGGAGACAGCATGAAGAAGGCATTAATCGCACTGGTCATGGCAGCCCTGATGACCGCGCCGGCAATCGCGCAGCAGACGATCAAGATCGCCAACATCGTGGAATTGTCAGGCCCTGGCACCACCTCCGGCACCAACTTCAAGGACGGCATGCTGCTGGCGGTCAAGGAGATCAACGCCGCCGGGGGCATCCTCGGCAGGAAGATCGAGACCACCACCAACGACACCCAAAGCAACCCCGGCGTGGCCAAGGGTCTGACGCAGAAGGCCATCGACCAGGACGTATTCGCTATCTTCGGGCCGGTGTTCTCGGGCTCCATCATGGTGAGCATGGCCGAATCGCGCCGCGCCGAGATACCGAACTTCACCGGCGGCGAGGCCGCGGCCATCACGCAGCAGGGCAACCCCTACGTGTTCCGCACCAGCTTCACACAGGCTACCGCGATGCCCAAGATCGCGCGCTACATCACCGACCAAGCCAAGCACAAGACGCTGGCGCTGATCTACGTGAACAACGACTTCGGCAAGGGCGGGCGCGAGATGCTGATGAAGGCGCTCGAGAAATCGCCCACCAAGATCGTGGCCGACATTTCCACCGATTCCGGCCAGATCGACTTTTCGGCCGCGGTGTTGAAGGCCAAGGGCGCCAGCCCGGATGCCATCTTCGTCTACACCAACGAGGAAGAGTCCGCGCGCGTCCTGCGCGAACTGCGCAAGCAGGGCTGGACCAAGCCGGTCATCGGCGAGACCGTGCTCACCAGCCAGAAAGTGATCGAACTGGCGGGCGAGGCCGCCAATGGCGCCATCGCGCATGTGGGCCTGACGGTCGATGCGCCGCTGCCGGCGATCCGCGCCTTCCGCGCCAAGTTCGAACGCGAGTACAAGTACATCTCCGACCACAACGGCATGAAGGGCTACTCCGGCGTATACGCCCTCAAGGCCGCCATCGAGAAAGTGGGCAAGCTCGACCGCAAGGCCGTGGCGGTGGCCATGAAAACCCTCAAGGTCAAGGCCGCTGACCAGCCCGGCATCCTCATGGACGTTGAGTTCGACAAGAACGGCGACCTCGACCGCGACAGCTTCCTCACCGAAGTCAAGGGCGGCAAGCAGGAAGTCATCGCCACCCTGCCGCCGCTGTCGAAGAAGTAATCCGCCACGCGCTTTGGCGCCGCCCGTGCCGGTCCGGGACGGGCGGGCCGACGCGCGCATCCGGCGCCGGAGCGACCATGACCGACTTCCTGCAACTGTTCTTCAGCGGCATGGCTACGGGCAGCATCTATGCCCTGGCGGCGCTCGGATTCACGCTGTTGTGGCAGGCGTCAGGCACGATCAATTTCGCCCAGGGCGAATTCGTCATGCTGCCGGCCTTCGCCATGGTGGGCTTGATCGCGGCGGGGGCGCCCTTGCCGCTGGCCTTTGTGTTGACCGTCGTGCTGGCGATCGGCGTGCTGGGCTGGGCCTTCAAGCGCGGCGTGGTCGACCCCCTGTTCCGCCACGGCATGATGCCGATTGTCGTGGCCACCATCGGGTTGTCGATCGCGCTGTCCAACGGGGTGCGCGCCGGCTACAGCGCCGAGGCGCACCCGTTCGCCGGCATGTTCCCTGACCGCATTTTCAACATCGCCGGGGTGACCATCACGCTGGCCGATTGCGGCACGCTCGCCTTCGCTCTGTTGCTGGTGCTGGCCACGCAGTCCTTCCTGGCGCGCACCGTGACCGGCCGGGCCATGCAGGCGGTGGCGCAGAACACCGAGTCGGCCACGGTGCTGGGCATCAACGTGCCGCGCATGATCTTCTACACCTTCGCCATCAATGCGGCGCTGGCCTGCGCGGCGGCGCTGCTGGTAACTCCGGTGTACCTGGCCAAGTTCGACATGGGCGTCTCGCTCGGCACCAAGGCGTTTTTTGCCGCCGTGATCGGCGGATTCAACAATTCGCGCGGGGCGCTCCTGGGCGGAGTGATCGTCGGGGTCGGGGAGAACCTCGCCGCGGCGTATGTGTCGCCGCAATACAAGGACGCGGTGGCGCTCGCACTCTTCATGGTGGTGATCCTGTTCAAGCCGCAGGGGCTGCTCGGCCGCAAGGAAGAGCGCAAGGTCTGATGCCATGAACAAACGCAACGTCGTTCTCGCCTTCCTTGCGCTCGCGGCCCTGCTGGTGGCGCCGCACTTCCTCAAGAGCTACGGCCTGTACCTGCTGACCTACTGGCTGGTGTTCATCCTGGCCACCATGGGCCTCAACCTGACGGTGGGCTACGCCGGCCAGAAATCGCTCGGCCACGCGGCGTTCTTCGGCATCGGCGCCTATACGGTGGCCATCATGATGAAGGCCGGCCTGTCGTTCTGGCTGGGCCTGCCGGCGGCCGCCCTCCTGTGCTTCCTGGTGGGCCTGGCGCTGGGCTTTCCGGCGCTGCGCGTGCAGACCATCTACCTGGCCTTCGCCACCCTCGGTTTCAACACCGCCGCATGGCTGGTGATGCGCAACGAGGAGTGGCTCACCGGCGGCACCTTCGGCATCAACAACATCGCCCGGCCCAGCCTGTTCGGCATGTCGCTGGACGGATCGCTCGCCTACTACCACTTCACGCTGGGCATGACCATCATCTTCGCGGCGCTCCTGTGGGGGCTGCTGCGCTCGCCTTGGGGCAAGGCCTTCACCGCGTTGCGCGACAACCCGATCCGCGCCGAAAGCCTGGGGGTGGACATCCGCGGCTATACGCTGTTGTCTTTCGCCATCGGTGCGGCCTATGCGGGCATCGCCGGCGCGCTGTTCGCCTCCCTGGTGCAGTTCATCGACCCCGCGCCCTTCACGGTGGGTTCCTCGATCATGATGTACCTGATGGTGGTGGTCGGCGGCCCGGGCTATTTCCTGGGCCCGGTGCTCGGCGCCGCGGTGGGCGTGGTGCTGCCGGAATGGCTGCGCTTCGCCCAGGCCTGGTACCTGTTCGTGTTCGGCACGGCGGTAGTGTTGCTGATGATCTGGTTGCCCGATGGACTCCTGTCGATTCCCGACAGATTGCGGGCGCGTCGCGAGGCGCGCGAAGCATCGGCGGCGCGATCGGCCGCGGCCGCCAGGCATGGAGGCAACGCCTGAATGAGCGCGCCCGTGCTCGAGGTGCGCGATCTGCGCAAGGCCTACGGCGCCATCCAGGCGGTGGGGGGCGTGTCCTTCCAGGTGATGCCGGGAGAGATCTTCGGGGTGATCGGCCCCAACGGCTCAGGCAAGACCACCATGTTCAACAGCGTGCTGGGGCAAATCGAGCCGGATGCCGGCGAGATCCGCCTGAACGGTGCCGACATCACCGGGTTGTCGCCGCTGGAACTCAACCGCCGCGGGGTGGGGCGCACCTTCCAGACCCTGCAGGTGTTCGGCAAGATGAGCGTGCGCGACAACCTGATCGTAGCCGCCCAGGAACACAAGGGCAGCATGTTCTCGCGCATGTTCGCGCCCGGCGACTCGGGGCTGGGGCCCAAGGCCGATGAGCTGATCGACCTGTTCCGCATCCGCCATGTGGCCGACAAGCCCGCCGGGTCGCTCAGCTATGGCCAGCAGAAGCTGGTCGATATCGCCATGGCCTTCATGAGCGAGCCGGCGCTGGTCCTTCTCGACGAACCCTGCGCCGGCGTCAACCCCAGCCTCGTGGGTGGCATCAGCACGCTGCTCAAGGAACTCAACGCGCGCCGCGGCGGCAGCTTCGTGGTGATCGAGCACAACATGGATTTCGTCATGGACCTGTGCCACCGCATCATGGTGATGGTCGAGGGCACCGTGATGGCCATCGGCACGCCGGCCGAGATCCGCGCCAACAAGGCGGTGCTCGACGCCTATCTGGGCAACTGAACATGGCGGCGAACATGAATCCCCAAGACACGCCCGCCATCGAGTTCGAGGACGTGGTGGCCGGCTACAAGGACTTCATGATCCTGAACAACCTCTCGTTCAAGGTCAGGCCCGGCAGCATCACGCTCCTGATCGGCCCGAATGGCGCGGGAAAATCGACGGTGCTCAAGACCCTGTTCGGCTTGTTGAAGCCGCGCGGCGGGCGCATCACGCTAGGCGGGGTGGATATCACCGCTGCCGACCCCAAGACGTTGCTGGCGCGCGGTATCGCCTTCGTGCCGCAGGGGCGCAACCTGTTCGGCCAGCTTACGGTGATGCAGAACCTCGAGCTCGGCGGCATCACCCTCGGGATGAAAACCGCCCGGGAACGCATTCCGGAGGTGCTGGACCTGTTTCCGCGAGTGCGCGAACGCAGCAATTCGCAGGCCTCCGCCCTTTCGGGCGGCGAGCAGAAACAGCTCGAGATCGGCCGCGCCCTGCTGCTGCGGCCCAAGGTGCTCCTGATCGACGAGCCTTCCATCGGCCTTTCGCCGCTGGTGGTGCAGGATGTGTTCAAGCTGTTGCGCAAGCTCGCCGCCGGCGGTACCACCATCCTGATGGTCGAGCAGAACGTCAAGAGTGCGCTCAAGATCTCGGATGACGCCATCGCTCTGGAATCCGGGCGCCTGGTGCTGCACAAGCCGGCCAGTGAACTGCTGGCCGACCCGCATATCGAACGTTTGTTCCTGGGCGGCGCCATCGAGACCAGGGCGGCCTGAGGACCTCTGGCAGACCCCCTGATGACCCGAGTGCGCGGCGGCAGGGCGGCAACGCTCTTGCGATAATTGGGCGCCGCGGCGATTCTTTCACCGGCGTCCAGAAAACAAGGGGCAAGCAACATGATCTTCGACCTGCGCATCTACACCCTGCATCCCGGCCGCCTGCCGGCATGGCTCAAGATGTATGAACAGTACGGCCACGCTACGCAGGTCAAGCACTGCGGCGAGCCGGTGTTCTACGCCACCTCCGAAGTCGGCCCGCTGAACCAGGTCGTGCATGTATGGAAGTACAAGAGCCAGGCCGACCGCGAGAAGCGCCGCAATGCCCTGATGAAGGACCCCGCCTTCCAGGACTACCTGCGCCGCAGCGCGGAGATGGGCGCGCACTTGTCGCAGGAGTCGCGCATCCTCAAGTCCACCTCCTTCTCCCCGCTTTGATGCACTCCGGAATCACGCCGACATGACCACCCCTACCCGCCGCGCCTGCATCATGGGCCATCCCGTGGCCCACTCGCGCTCGCCGATGATCCATGGCTACTGGATCAAGCAGCTCGGCATCGATGGCGCCTACGACTTCATGGACCTGGAAGCCGACGCCTTTGCCGCGTTCGTGGTCGGCTTCGGCAGGAACGGCTATGTAGGCGGCAACGTCACGGTGCCGCACAAGGAGGCGGCGTTCGCCGCCGCCAAGCGGCGCGACGCGGCGGCCGAGGCGATCGGCGCGGTCAATACCCTGTGGCTGGAGGATGGCGAAGTCGTCGGCGGCAACTCCGACGCGCACGGCTTCATCGCCAACCTCGACGAGACCGCGCCCGGCTGGGATGTGTCCGGCGGCCTGGCGGTGATTCTTGGCGCCGGCGGCTCGGCGCGAGCGGCCGCGTATGCCTTGGCCAACCGGGGCATCAGGGTCGCGCTGGTCAATCGCACGCGCGCGCGCGCCGATGACCTGGCCAGGCATTTCGGCCCCATGGTCAGCAGCCATGACCAGGCCGAACTGCCGGATCTTCTCGCCCGTGCCGACGTATTGGTCAACTGCACCTCCTGCGGCATGGTCGGCAAACCGCGCCTGGACATCGACCTCGCGCCGCTCAAGAAAAGCGCGGTGGTCTACGATTTGGTGTATGTGCCGTTGGATACCGAATTGCTGCTGGAGGCGAAGAGGCGCGGCCACCGCACCGTCGACGGTCTGGGCATGCTGCTGCAACAGGCCGGCTATGGCTTCAGCAAATGGTTCGGTGCCAGGACCAGGGTCACGCAGGAGCTGCGCGACCTGATCGCGGCCGACATCGTTGCCAAGACCGTCAAGTAAAACGCCCGACAACCCTCAACGCACCCGCAAGCCATGAAATCCATACTCGTCCTGAACGGCCCCAACCTCAACCTTCTGGGCACGCGCGAACCCGCCGTGTACGGCGGCACCACCCTGGCCGATGTGGAAGCCATGTGCAAGGCGGCGGGCGAGAAACTGGGCTTTGCGGTCGATTGCCGCCAGTCCAATCACGAGGGCGCGCTGATCGACGCCATTCATGAAGCCGGCCGCGGCTTCGCCGCCGGCACCCACGCCGGCGTGGTGCTGAACGCGGGCGCCTACACGCACACCTCGGTGGCGCTGCACGACGCCATCAAGGGTGCGGCGGTGCCCACGATCGAGTTGCACATCTCCAACGTGCACGCGCGCGAGGCCTTCCGCCACCACTCGTGGATTTCGCCGGTGGCCGCCGGCATCATCGTGGGCTTCGGCGTCGACGGCTACGTGCTGGCCATCGAGGCGCTGTCGCGCCGGAAGTAGTCGCCCCGGGACGGCCGGCCGGGAATCTGCCTCAGGCGAGTTGCAGCGCCACCTCGCGCTCCGCCGCCAGCCAGTCCTCGAGCTCATGGCCGGGGGCAAACCCACGCCGCATGGCGCGAAAATAGGCCGCCTCGCGGATCATCTGCGCCACCTCTTCCGGGTCGGGAGGGCACTGCCGAAGTATCGGCAGGCGCGCCGACGCGGCCAGGGTCAATTTCGCCGTGCCGGCGCCGGTCGGTGTGCTGCGGGGGCCGGCGTTGTCGAGCGTCATGGCTGATTTCATCTGTGTCTCCTGGGGTGCGGATGCGCGCTGTGCGACCCGCACGGTTGCGAACCACGCGCACACGCCGCGTCTGCCTGGCGCCCCGCGGCGATCATGCGGCCACCGGCGCGGCGCAGGCCAGAGCGCTCGCATGTCGCACCAGTTGATCGAATTCCCGCACGCTTGCCGGCTTGGGCAGGGGCGTGGAAAAGCCACTGCCGGCGGCCTTGTCGGCCATGGCTCGCGTGACTAAGCCGGAGATGACGACGCATGGCAGGTGCGGAAACCGCTCGCCGATGACGCGTGCCACCCCCAGGCCGTCCATGCCTGGCATGTTGTAGTCGGTGATGACGACGTCCCACCGCCGCGGCGCGGCGCCGATCGCCTTGAGCGCCGCCTGCGGCCGGTCGAAGGTTGCCACCGTGTGGCCCAGGTATCCGAGCACACGCTTGAGCAGCAGGGCGAAATCCGCGTTGTCGTCGATATAGAGCACGCGGCGCGGCGGGCAAGGGGGCAGGTTGATGGTCATGGTCGCTGTGCGGCTGGCAGATCCGCGTAGTCATGAGTAGGCTCGATCGTACGGCCGGAACGCCGCGCCGTCAGTAGGTACGCTCACCTACTTTGCCGCAGGATTCGCCGTTCGGTTTGACATCCATCAAATGGGTGGCCATGCCGGCGCATCACAATGCCGTGCAACGGTCGTCATCAAGCGGGCGTCGATCGCGAAATCCTTGCTGTCTGCATTCCGCACCGGGGGGGGAGAAGGTCCGATGGAGCACATAGCGCGCGTGGAGTTCGAGGGCGTTGCCTCGACGCCTGCCCTCGCGGATTATTTCGAGGCGCAGGCGATCGCCCTGCAGGGCCTGGCGGCAGGCATGGATGCCTGCCTGATCAGGGTGACGGGCGACCCGGCTCGGGAAGGGCGCGGCTGCCGCTTTCGCGTGCGTATCGTCATCCGCATGAATGGCGCGACGCTCGACGCCTGCGAGGCCGATGAAAACCTGTTCGTCGCCTTGCGCTTTGCCTGCCTGTCGATGCGTTGCCGGATCGCGCTGGCGCGCCGCCGCCTCAGGCGGACCCGCCAGCGGCAGGCGAATCCGGCAGCCCGGCACCCGCCGCTCCCGCGACCCTGATCAGGTCGAGGAGGTTGTGCGCGCCCGCCTTGTGCATGAGGTTGGCGCGATGGATGTCCACGGTGCGATGGCTGATGCCCAGCACGCGGCCGATTTCCTTGTTCGACAGTCCCTGAATCACCAGCGCCATCACCTCGCGCTCGCGCCCGGTCAGGGTGGCCAGACGCGCGGTGGCGCTCTTTCCGACCAGCGAGCGTGCGCGCAGCGCGTCGGATTCAAGCATCGCCGCGCGGATGGCGTCGAGCAGCGCGGCGGGCTCCGCCGGCTTGGTGAGGAAATTCGCCGCGCCGCCCTTGATGGCCATCACGCTGCTCGGAATGTCGCCGTGCGCGCTGAGGAAAATCGTCGGCAGGCCCAGTCCGCGCCTGCGCATTTCACCCTGCAAGGCCAGGCCATCCATTCCGGGCATTCTCAGGTCGATCAATACGCAACCGGCGTCTTCGGGGCCCGCCTTTTCGAGGAATGCGCGGGCAGAGGCGAACGCGGCCACGCGGAGGCCGTGCAGTTCGAGCAGCATGGCGACGGAATCGCGGGCGGCCTCATCGTCGTCGACGATGTACACGATGGGCGTCGGATTCATGGCGCGAACGGCAGGATGAAATGGAATTCCGACCCCGGCGCTTCGCCGGGCGGCTCGCGCCAGAGCTCGCCGCCGTGCGCCCGGACGACGGCCCGGCTGATCGGCAATCCAAGGCCCAAGCCGCCGGGCTTGGTGGTGAAGAACGGTTCGAACAACCGGCTTGCAAGCGTTTCTGAAATGCCCGGGCCGCGGTCGCGCACGCGCACCTCCGCCATGTCGCCGGACGCCGCGGCGCGAACGCTGATGACCGGCTCGCCGGCGGCGACGCCGGCCGCATGCATGGCCTCGACGCCGTTGTTGACCAGGTTGTGCAGCACCTTGACGATTTGGAGCCGGTTGCCCATCACCGGGCGCAGGCCGTCCTCGAGAAACAATCCGATGAACAGGTTGCGCCAGGTCATCGCCCACACGCCGGCGCTGGCCAGTTCGGCCGGGATGCCGACCGTGGCGAACCATGAGGTGTTGGGTATCGGCCGGGCGGCCCAGACGCGCTCGATACCGTCGACGCCGCGCATGACCGCAAGGTCCGCCCGGCCCTCGAGGATCATGCGGCGCAAGGGATTGTCTTCGATCTTGCGGCCTATCATCTGCTCGGCCTGCTCGGAGCCCGCGATCACCATGCCGCCGCTGTCGATGATGCCGGCCACGCCGCCGGGGGGCAGGGAGGCGCTCACCACCGGGCGAAAGGCTCCCAGCAGGATGACGATTTCCACGGCGCCCGCCACCGCGCCCTGCGCATCGCGGATGGGATAGGCGGCCACCGCGATCCAGCGCCCGCTGTGAACGCCGCGCTGCGGGCTGCCGATGGTGAAGCGGTTGCCGGTCTTGATGTTGGCCAGCCAGTCGGGCTGGCCGATACCGACGACCGGCGCATCGCTGCCCTGCAGGGGGGAGCACATCGAGTTGCCGTGGGCATCGACCGTCGCGATGTTGGCGAAATGGCGGTTGAGCTTCAACTGTTCGGCGATCAGCGGGTCGCATCGCGCGGGGTCGAGCGAGCGCACCAGCGGGCGGTCGGCGAGAGAGCGCCCCAGGCGTTCCGCTTCGCCCAGTGCGGCCGCGGCGTCGGTCGCGGTGATCGCCGCGAGCGTCTTCACCCGTTCATTGCCGGTATTGCGCTCGATTTGCGCCTCGCGGACGAAATGGTAGGCCAGCAGCAGGAGCAGGGGCAGCGCTGCCGAGGACACCAGCAGCGCCAGCAACGCGGGCAGGCTGGCGCCGCCTGTGCGCGGCGTCGGCGACCGATATGCTGTCCCATGGTCTGCGGCGCCACAGGCGATGAGGTGGTCACCGCTTTTCATCTGGCGGGCGATGGTGTGCGGGCCCGGACTGTCCGCGTGATTTGCCGGCGGCGGGCAAACCGCCGCCCTCGGGGTACAGGGGCATGGCTGCCACGCCGGGCTCTATTCGAAAACGGGCAGGCGATGGAAGCGGCGCGCCGTCGCCTTGATGTTCTTCAGGGCACGCTCGCGGTGCTGCGCGATGCTGTTTTCCAGCGCGAGGGCTGCCGCGATGCCGGCGCGACCGGAAAGCGTCTTTTCCGCAAGCCCTGCCAGGAGCGTACGCGCCACCGCCAGGTCCTGCAGCGCGCCCAGGCCGGACTGCAGCCGGATCGCGGTTTTCAGCGCCTGGTCCAGCGTTGCGCTACCGCAACCGGCCGCGCCTAGCTCCAGCAGGTAGCGCAGTTTCCTGACCCGGATCCTGAGGGCATGCAGGTACTCGTCGTCGGCCTTGCCAGGCCATCGCGCGGCCTTGCGCGCGCGCCGCGCGTCCTGCTTGACGCAGGCCTTCCATGCCCGCCGGATGCGGCGCCCGGTGGGCGCGACCGCTGTTTCTTCGCTCCCGCCGAGGACGGTGTCGCCTAGGTCCAGCAGTGCGGCACAGCGGCTGCCTGCAAGAACCGTGCGTGCCGATTTGAACTCCACATCGCGCGCCTGCGCGGCGGCCCTGCGCAAGCGCCGCGCCGAGACTGCCGCGAGATCGGCGACGAGGCCGGGCAGCGCCTCGGTCACCAGCACATCGTGGTTGCGGCAAGAACCGAGGGCGCCGGCGAGCCAGCGCAACTCGGCGTCGAATGCCTCGCGTGCCGGGCGACGGGTGCCGTCGCCTACCGCCATGATGAGCCGGTTCAGGGCGCGCAAGCGGCGCAGTGTGCTGCGCATCTGGTGCACATGCTCGGGGTCGTCACTGTGCTGTGCGGCATGCGAGAGCGTGCGCAGGCTGTCCAGCCAGCTTCGGCCGAGCGCGAGAAGCCTTGCCGACGACATCCGGCCGTCCGCGGCCGATGGCACGACGGGCGGGGCGGCGGCGGAGGCCGGACCAGCGGGTCCGAAGGCCGGACCAGCGGGTCCGAAGGCCGGACCAGCGGGACCAAAGGCCGGACCAGCGGGTCCGAAGGCGGGACCGGTGGCCCCGGCAGCCGGGACGTCGGCTCCGGAGGCGTCCCGATGCCTGGGCAGATCGCGCAGTCGCATCGATACCCGCGCGCGCGGGTCGGTCGACGGCTTGGGCACGCGGACAGTTTTCACGCGACCGGGCCCTGTGGAATCAATCGAGGTATCACGAGTCTCCTATGTCGGGCACGGGGGAGCCAGCGGGGGGGTGCCATCAGGAATGCCTCATGCCTGTGCCCGGCGAGGCATCGCGCCCGGAACTCGACCCCATGTCAGGGGCGAGCCTGCCTTGCAAGCATAGCGCCGCGAAAACGCTATTTCCTGATGTTCGTCAAACACCGGGCGCGCAAGGCCTGCGTGGGTGAAGCCCCTGCAAGGCTTCCGCGTTCGCGGCGCGCGCCGCGCGTGCATGGATAGGCAGCCTGCGCAGCCCGGCCCGGCGCTGCGGGCCGCGCTTATTCCTGCGCGTGCGGCGGTACGTGCGGTGTCCATCCGTAGGCCTTGACGCACGCGCCACCCATCAGCATGTCGCGCTCGCTTTCGCTCAGTCGGTGGGTCATGCGGAACGGTTCCACGCCCTCGGCGTAGCTGACCACCGCGAAGGCGCGCGTCCAGTCGGTGCCCCAGAGGCAGCGCTCGAAGCCCCAGGCGTCGAAGATGCGCGCGAGCGGGTCCCATATGTCGTCGAAGGGATAGGGCTGCCTGGAGAGGGTGCAGGCGCCGCTCACCTTGATGACCACGTTCCTGCGTTTCGCCAGTTCCAGCACCTTGGGCAGGTCGGCCCAGGGTTCGGCCGGCGCGGGCGGGACGTAAGGTTGCAGGAGTCCAAGGTGGTCGATGATGAAACGGGTGTCCGGATGACGGTCGATCATGGTAACCGCCGCGCCGAGGTTGCCCCAGCACAGGATGTTGACGGGAAAGTCGTTGTGCACCGCCGCGCGCAGGATGCGGTCGACGCCGGGCGACACCGGGTCGAGACCGGCTTCCTTCGGCATCATGATGCGGATGCCGACCGCGCCCGGCGTGGCCTTCCATTCGGCGACCACCTCGCCGACCGCCGGATCCTGCGGGTCCACCGGCTTGACCAGCGCGAAGCGGCCGGGGTAGGTCCGCTTCACCTCCACCGCGTAGCTGGCATCGTAGCGGTACATCGAAAACGGCGATATGAAGATCGCGCCGTCCACGCCCACCTTGTCCATCGCCCCCACCATCTCGTCACCGGTGACATGGTCGGGCCAGTTGGGCACGCTATGCCAGGGACGTCGCGGGGTGTTCGGCTCGTAGGCGTGGACCTGGGAATCGATGATGGTCATCTGGCGAAGGCGCGGATTGGTTGCGGCGAACCTTATTGTTGCGCATTTCGCGCCAAACCCCGGATGCGCATCCCCTCTATACTCGCGCGCTTCCCGGATACGCCAACATGCCAGCAGATTCCCTCTCGCGCCGTACCGCCGCGCTGCTCCTGGCCATCGTGATCGTGGCATGGGGCTTCAACTGGACGGTCGGCAAGGCTGTGCTGCAGTACCTGCCGCCGATCTGGGCCACCGCCATGCGCACCGTGCCGGCCTGCCTGATGCTGTGGGCGTTCTTCCTGGTGTCGCGCCGCCTGGTGGTGCCGGTGCGGGCCGATCTTCCTGTGTTGCTGAGCGTGGGGCTGCTGCACATGGTGGCCTTCTCGGTGCTGGCCAGCATCGGGCTGATGTTCCTGCCGGCCGGGCGCTCCGTGGTGCTGGCCTACACCACGCCGCTGTGGGTGCTGCCGGCGGCGTATTTCTTTCTTCGTGAGGCCCTCAACCGCAGGAGCCTGCTGGGCCTGCTGCTCGGCATGGCCGGCCTCATCGCCCTGCTGCAGCCGGGCGCGCTTGACTGGAGCGACCGCGATACCCTGCTCGGCCACGCGCTGATCCTGCTGGCGGCGGCGTGCTGGGCGGCCTGCATCGTCTACGGGCGCGCCCACAAGTGGGTCACGCCGCCGTTCCAGTTGCTGCCTTGGCAGACGCTCATCGCGTCCGTGCTGCAGGTGCTGTTCGCGCTGCTGTTCGAAGGCCTGCCGCGGTTCGAATGGAATGCCGAACTGCTCTGGCTGCTCGGGTACGGCAGCGTCATCGGCACCGTGCTGGCCTACTGGGCGATGAACACGGTCAATCGCGGACTGCCCGCCTCGGTCACGTCCATGGCCCTGCTGGGCGTGCCCCTGGTGGGGCTGGCGGCCTCGGTCCTGATGCTGGGCGAGCGGCCGGATGCGACTCTGCTCGCCGCCACGGCCATGATCGTCGCCGGCATCG
>CANGUJ010000015.1 GCA_947456845.1 Burkholderiales bacterium
GCCTTCCCGCGATGCCGGCGTGGGGCGCTTACCTATAATCGCGCGTTTTCGCGTCGCCCGGATCGCCCATGCCCTTGTTCGCCGCCACCGTGTTCCTGTCGGCCTTTCTGCTGTTTCTGGTTCAGCCGCTCATCGCCAAGCAGATCCTGCCGTGGTTCGGTGGCGCCGCCGGGGTCTGGACCACCTGCCTGGTGTTCTTCCAGTCGGCGCTGCTGCTGGGCTATGCCTATCCCGACCTGATCGCACGCCGCCTGGAGGGCAAAAGGCAGGTCTGGCTGCACGCACTGCTGCTGGCCGGCAGTTGTGCCACGCTGCCGGTCCTCGCGTCCGAGGCATGGAAGCCTACCGGCGAGACCAACCCGATCACCGGGATTCTCGCCCTGCTCACCGCCGTGATCGGCCTGCCCTATGTGATGCTCTCGACCACCAGCCCGATGGTGCAGACATGGTTCGCGCGTGCGCATCCCGGCCAAAGCCCGTACCGCCTGTTCGCCCTGTCGAACCTCGCCTCGATGCTCGCGCTCATCGGCTACCCCTTCCTGATCGAACCGAACTTCGGCGTGCGCGAACAGGCGCTCGCTTGGTCCGCGCTCTACGTGGCGTTCGCCGGTCTGGCGCTGGCATGCGCCATCCGCGCGGCGCGCGCCGCACCGATGGAAGCAACCGCCAGTGTGACCAGTGAAGCCGCCGCAGTGCCCCCCACCACGCGCGTGCAACTCCTGTGGTGCGCGCTCTCGGCCACCGGCTCCATTCTTCTGCTCGGCATTTCCAACCATGTCACGCAGAACATCTCCTCGATACCCCTCCTCTGGGTGGTGCCGCTCGCCCTCTATCTGCTGACCTTCATCCTGTGCTTCGACGGCGACGGCTGGTACAAGCGCAAATGGTTCATGCTCGCCGCCGGGGCATGGCTGGCGGCGATGGGCGCGACGCTGGTAGCACCGCAACTGAAGTTCGCGCTCAAGTTCCAGATCGCGCTGTTCTTCAGCGGCCTGTTCGTGGTGTGCATGTTGTGCCATGGCGAACTGACGCACTTGAAGCCCGCGCCGCGCTACCTGACGCGCTTCTACCTCATGGTCGCCTTGGGCGGCGCGGCCGGCGCATTCCTGGTGGGCATTGCAGCGCCCCTGCTGTTGCCTGCCTACTACGAGCTCGAACTGGGGCTCACGCTGGCCGCAGTGCTTCTGTTCCTCCGCGTGGGCGCATGGCCGGATGGCGCGAGACCGGCGGCGGTCCACCTGCGGACGGCGCGGGTGTTCGCGGGCCTCCTGGTGGCGGGCGGCATCGGCATCACCATCACCCAGGTGGTCAACTACAGCCGCGACGCGCTATTCACCGGGCGCAATTTCTATACCGTGCTGCGCGTCAAGGAATACGGCACCGTGGGCACCGAGACCCAGAGCCGGGTGCTGGTGCACGGCGTGATCAACCACGGCGAACAGAACATGTCCGACAAGTACCGGCGCGCCGTCACCCGCTACTACGGCCATGGCTCCGGCGTCGGACGCGCCCTGCTCTCGAAGTACGATCTGCCGTCCATGAAGGTCGGCATCATCGGCCTGGGCGCCGGCGCGGTCACCGTATACGCCCGCAAGGACGACCATTGGCGCCTCTACGAGATCAATCCCATGGTGCCGGAGATCGCGCGACGCTGGTTCACCTACCTGGGCGATTCGCCGGCGCGGCTGGAGGTGGTTCTGGGCGACGGCCGCCTGGCGATCGAACGCGAACCGGCGCAGGGCTACGACCTGCTCGCGATGGATGCCTTCACCAGCGACGCGGTGCCTGCCCACCTGATCACCAGCGAGGCCTTCACCGCCTATGAGCGCCACCTGAAACAGGACGGGATTCTTGCGGTGCACGTGTCCAACCGCTTTCTCGACCTCGCGCCGGTAATCAAGGCGCTGGCCGACAAGCACGCCTTCCATGGCGTGATCGTCTACGAAACCAGCCCGACGGTGAGCGACTGGATCCTGCTGTCCAAGGACCCGCGGGCGCTGCAGCATGAACGCATCAGGTCGGCCGCGCAGCCGCTGCCGGCCAAGGCCGGCATGCGCCCCTGGACCGACGACTTCCACAACATCGTCCAGGTGCTGCGCTGAGACGGATGCGCCCGCGTTGTTGCGCCGCCCGCGCGGCGGGACATAATCCTCGCTTCATCCACCGAAACCGCCCGGCATGACGAGCTTTCTGCGCCGCCTGTTGGTCGCATCCCTGTTGCTGGGCGCGGCGAGCGGCTGCGCCACGCTCGACAGCAAGCAGAGCGAATGGATTTTCCAGCCGGCGCGCGAGAACTGGCGCGGCTTCCAGGGGTTGCCCGCAGGCGTCGAGGAGGTCTGGCTCAAGGTACCCGGCACGCGCGATGAACAGGTGCATGGCTGGTGGGCGCCGCAGGCGGATCCCGACGCGCCGGCGGTGCTCTACCTGCACGGCGCGCGCTGGAATCTCACCGGCTCGTCTTTCCGCATCCAGCGCTGGCGCGAGATGGGCTTCTCCGTGCTGGCGATCGACTACCGCGGCTTCGGCCAGTCCAGCGGCGCGCTGCCCACCGAGGCCCAGGCCTATGCGGATGCGGCGCTGGCCTGGGAATGGCTCAAGACGCGCGTGCCGCAGCCGCGCCGGCGCTTCATCTACGGACATTCGCTGGGCGGCGCGGTGGCGATCGACCTGGCGACCAGGGTCGCGCCGGCCGAGGCCGCCGGGCTGGTGACCGAAGCCACCTTCACATCGGTCCCCGATGTGGTGGCCGCCTCCCGGTACGGCTGGCTGCCGGTGGGCTTCCTGATCACCCAGCGCTTCGAGGCGGCCGTGCGCATGCGCCGGGTGGCCCTGCCCACGCTCATCCTGCACGGCACCGCCGACGGCGTCATTCCGCACGGCATGGCCGACCGGCTGTTCGAGGCCGCCAACGAACCGAAGCGCCTGGTCAAGTTCGAAGGCGCCGGCCATAGCGGCCTCGCCTGGGCCGACTACGAGCGCTATCGCGCGACCATCGCCGAATTCGTGCGCGACGCCGCGGGCGACCCGCCGCGCTACGCCGCGCGCTGACCGCGAAGCCGCACATGGACGAACAACACGACTACCTGGACCGGCTGGCGCGCTTCGTCGGCGAGACGCCCTGGGCGGCGATTCCCGCGCAGGTGCTGGCGCGCACCCGCGAAATCCTGGTCGACTCGATCGCGGTCTACGCCACCGGCATGCGCGCCCCGGAACTGACCGCCCTGGCCGACCGGCAGATCGCCGCCGGCATGCCCGGCCGCGCGTGGGTGATCGGTCACGGCCGCACCAGCAATGCGCAGGATGCCGCCATGCTCAACGGCATCGCCGGTGCATGGCTGGATTTCGACGAGGGCAACACCCTGGCCAACGGCCATCCCGGCGTACAGGTGATTCCCGCGGCGCTGGCGGTGGCGCAGGAGCGTGGTGCAAGCGGGCGCGACCTGCTGGCCGCCATCGCCCTGTCCTACGAGGCGGTGGCGCGCATCGGGCGGGCCACCCGCGTCAAGCTGATCGTCAACCCGCATGGCACATTCGGTGTGATGGGAGCGGCGCTCGCCGTCGCGCGGCTCTCGGGCATGCCCGCCTCCCAATTGCGCAACCTGGCGAGCCTGGCGGCGTCGTCCTGCATGGCGACCAATCGCCACACCATGCAGGACGGGGCCACCGTCCGCAACTGGTACGCCGGCCACAGCGCCTTCATGGGCCAGATGGCGGTGCGCCTGGCGCAGGCCGGCTTCAGCGGCCCGAAGGACGGCGTCAACACCACGTTCAGCCTGGTGCTGGGCGACGGCTTCGAGCCGGAGGTCGCGGTGCAGGGCCTGGGCGAGCACTGGATGCTGCCCGAGGGCTATCTCAAGCTCTATCCGACCGCGCGCTATGCCCACTCGGCCATCGACGCGCTCTTCGATGCGCTCGGCCGGGCGCCGGGCGGCACCGTCGCCCCCGAGGCGATTGAGCGCATCGACGTGCGCGCCTACAAAATGGCCGCGTTCCTGTCCAACAAGGCGCCACGGGACTGGTTCGGCACGCGCTTCTCCGTGCCATTCGCGCTCGCGACACTGATCGTCGGCGGCCGCGATGCGCTGGCGGCGTTTTCCAATCAGGCCGTCGCCGATCCCCACGTGCAGGCGGTGACCGCCAAGGTCGACCTCAGCGAAGATCCTGCATTCACGGCCGCGTATCCCGCCACCCAGCGGGTGGACATCGCCATCCGGCTGAAGGACGGGCGTACGCTCGAAGGCCGTTCGGACGTCACCAGCGGCGAACCCTCCCGCCCGCATGCGCCGGCCGCGCTGGCCCGGAAGTATCTCGACCTGGCCGAGCCGCTGTGGGGCGCGGCGCGCGCCGCGCAATTGCGCGATGCGCTCATGACCATCGAGACCTGCCCCGACGTCAGCCGGCTCGCGGACTTCAACCCCTGACGGGTCAGGTAGGCGACCCGCGGCATCCGTTATTCGCACACCCTCGGAGAACACCATGCACCGATTCCTGCGCCCGCTGGCCGCCCCGGCCGCCCTGGCCGCCCCGGCCGCCCTGGCCGCCCTGGCCGCCCTTGGCGTGCTCGCCGCACCGCTGGCCGCACAGACCTGGCCGACCCAACCGGTCAAGTTCATCGTTTCCCAGTCGGCCGGCGGCAGCATCGACATCGCCGCCCGCCTGATCGGCCAGAAACTCGGCGATGCGCTCGGCAAGCAGGTGGTCATCGACAACCGCGCCGGCGCCAACGGCATGATCGCGGGGGAGGCGGCGGCACGCGCCTTGCCGGACGGATACACCTTTCTCATGACCTCGCCGTCCACCCTGACCATCAACCAGCACGTCTACAAAAAGGTGCCCTACGACGCACTGCGAGACTTCACGCCAGTCACGCAGACCACCTCGATCGTGTTTGCCCTTGTGGTGAACGCCGCCTCGCCGTATCGCAACGTGGCCGAACTTGTGGCCGCCGCCAAGGCGAGGCCCGATGCGATCCGCTACGCGTCGGCCGGCACAGGCAACCAGTCGCACCTGGCCGCCGAGATCTTCGCCGGCGCCATCGGCGCGCAGATGCTGCATGTGGCCTACAAGGGCGAGGCCCCTGCGATCACCGACCTGGTGGGCGGGCAGGTGGACATGATTTTCGGTACTGCTCCGGCGCTGCTCGGCCAGGTGAAGGCGGGCAAGCTGCGTGCCCTTGCCGTCGGCCAGCCGCGCCGCGCGAGTGCCGCCCCGGACGTGCCCTCGATCGCCGAGGCCGGCTATCCGCAGGTGCTGGTGACCGGCTGGACGGGACTGGTTGCCCCCACCGGCACGCCGGTCCCCGTGATCAGGCGCCTGCACGACGAGGTGGTCAAGGTGCTGGCCATGCCGGATGTGCGCGAAACGCTCGCCAAGGCGGGCGCCGAACCGGTCGGCAGCACCCCTGAACAGTTCGGCGAATTCATCCGCAGCGAGACGCAGAAATGGGCTGCGGCAGTCAAGCGGGCGGGGATCATGCCGGAATAAGGCAGCTTAGTCCGATGGGGCGCGCTTCCGCGAGGCCAGCACAATGCCGGCACCAATCAGCAAGATCCCGACCGCGTGATGGACGTGGAATTGTTCCCCGAGGAACACCACGGCCAGCACGGTGCCGATCAGCGGCATCAGATGTACGGATTGGCCGGCGCGCGCCGCGCCGATCAGCTCCACGCCGCGATTGAAGAACAGGTAGGCCACGAACGACGGCAGCACGGCCGTGTAGCCGATGGCGGCGTAGGAGGTCCAGCCTCCCTGCACCACCGCGCCCTGCCCCGCCTCCCAAAGGTAGAACGGCAGCATCATCAGCGAACCGATGCCCATGGCGGCCACCAGAAAACTCAGGGGGTGAACCGCCGGCCGGCGCCTGAGCAAGGGCGAATACATCGCATTGAGGAGCACGGCCGCCAGGATCCATGCATCGCCGCGATTGACCGAGAGGTGCAACAGCGTGTCCAGCGACCCGGCGCTGGCGATCGCCGCCACGCCGCCCAGCGACACCACCACGCCCAGCGCCTGCGCGATGCCGGGGCGCTCGCCGAACAGCGTGTAGGCCCACAGGAGGATCACCACCGGCATCGACGACTGCAACAGCAGGGCATTGAGCGCCGTCGTGTAGTTGAGCCCTACATAGCACATCGTGTTGTAGGTCGCGATGCCGGTCATCGACAGCAGCAGCATCATGCGCCAGTGCCGCACAAGCAACGGCCAGTCGCGCCGTAACATCGGCCAGGCGAATCCAACCGCGATGAGAAAGGCGCCGGTCCAGCGGAAGTAAGCCAGGGTGACCGGCGGCACGTTGCCGACGATGGCCCGGCCGATGATGATGTTGCCGGTCCAGAACAGGTTGCCCAGAAACAGCAGCGTCCAGGCGGAGGACCAGAGGCGCGAGATCAAGGAGTTCGAAGCCGTAGGGCGGGAGGGCGCAAGAACCCCGCCCCCGCCGCACCCGCGCTCATGCGCCACTCCCTTGGGCGACTTCCTGCACGCGCCGCATCGAAGACCGGGTGAACTCGTTTTGCGGCGCATCCCCGCCGACCACGAACAGCAGCATGTGCTCGGCCTCGGGCTCGTCGTACGTCACGTTCTGGAAGCGGCGCGCGCATCCGGCCGGTATCGACACCGTGTCCAGCGGGCCGGCTTCGATGAAGTCGAGATCACGGCCCTCGTTCCATTCAAAGCGCCAGCGGCCCGACATCACAACAAAGGTTTCGTTGGTGTCGTGGTTGTGCATCAGCACACCCTTGCCGGGTTTGGTCTTGACGAAGCCGAGGTTGAAGCCCTCGGAGATCTTGATGGCCGCATTCGCCGAGGCGCTTTTCCCGACCGGTGAGTTCACCCCGCCCACGCCCGCGGATTCCGGAGTCTGGAAGCCGAGCACGTTGTAGACGGTCTTCTGGCATTCGGGCACGGCCGAATCCTGCAGGCCGTCGCTGAAGCCTTTCAAGTCCGTGAAACGTGCAACGCGCTTTAGCATTTCGGCCCGCGACCAGACCTTTAAGGGAGGAATCATCGGTGTTCTCCTGGCAACTTGAGTAGGCAGGCAATCTTACTGAACCTGCGGAACCATGGGAACAAGCCGATGCGGCTATTCCGGGCGGGCTTCGCGGTATGGATCCGTCAGGCAAGTCCGCAAGTCACACCGCCCGCCGCCTCCAGTCCTTGGTGATCTCGCGGGCCGCGTTGAGGCCCGGCGCGCCAGTGACGCCACCGCCGGGATGCGCGCCCGATCCGCACAGGTACAGGCCGCGAATCGGCGTACGGTAATCGGCATGCCCGAGGAGCGGTCGGCTGGAAAAAAGCTGCTCCAGCGACAGCCGGCCGTGGAAGATGTCGCCGTCGGTGAGCCCGAAGGTGCGCTCCAGGTCCAGCGGGGTCAGCACCTGGCGTGCGATGATGCTTTTCCTGAAATTCGGCGCGAAACGGTTCACCGCGTCAATGGCCAGGTCGGCGGCCGCTTCGCGCTCCGCGTCCCAGGAGCGCCCGTCGGGCAGGTGCGGAGCGAAATACTGGCAGAACATCGAGGCCACGTGCTGGCCGGCAGGGGCCAGGCTGTCGTCGAGCGCGCTCGGAATCAGTACTTCGACCACCGGATTGCGCGACATGCCGCGCTCGCGCGCCTCGGCATAGGCATGCTCCATGTAGCCGAGCGAGGGCGCGAGAATGATGCCCGCGCCATGGTGCGCCTGCCGTGCGGTGCCAAGGCCGCAAAAGTCGGGCAATTCCGACAAGGCCACGTTCATGCGCAACACCCCGGAGCCAGTCTTGAAGCGCCTGATGCGTTCAAGGAACTCCGGGGCCAGGTGGGCGGGGTCAAGCAGCTTGCCGAACAGTAGCCTGGGGCCCACGTTCGAGACCACCATGCGGGCGTCGATCTCGTCGCCGTTGACAAGTACGACGCCGGCCGCCTTGCCGCCTTTCACCCGGACCTGCGCCACCGGCGCGGCGGTGCTGATTTCCACGCCGAGGCGCCCAGCCTCCTTCGCCATGGCCTGCGTGATGGCCCCCATGCCGCCGATGGCATGCCCCCACGCGCCCTTCCTGCCATTGACTTCGCCGAAACAGTGGTGCAGCTGCACATACCCCGAGCCTGGCGCATAGGGCGAGGCGTAGGCGCCGACGATCGAATCAAAGCCCAGCGCCGCCTTGATCGGTGCGGACTCGAACCAGTCGTCGAGGATTTCGCCGGCGCTGCGGCCGAACAGTTCGATCAGGTCGCGCTGCGCCGCAAGCGGCAGGCGCTTCAGGCGCATCGCCAATTTGAGGGTGTCGAGGATGCCGGCAATCCCGCGGTTGGGATCCGGGGGGGTCACCAGGACGAGCTCGCGCAGGGTGCCGGCCAGCCGCTCGAGCATCGCGTAGTAGTCGGGCAGGCGCGCCGCGTCCGCGGCGGAGAAGCGCCGCACTTCGGCCTGCGTGTCAGCCACGTCGGGGCCGACACGCAGGGCATCGCCGTTCTCCAGCGGCAGGAAATTCGACATCGGCCGAAACACGACCGCAAGGCCGTGGGCGGCCAGATTCAGGTCGGCGATCACACGCGGGTTGAGCAGACTCACCGTGTAACTGGCCACCGAATTGCGGAAGCCGGGATGAAATTCCTCGGTCACGGCGGCCCCGCCCACGATGTCGCGGGCCTCGAGCACGCGCACCTTGAGCCCGGCACGCGCAAGGTAGCAGGCGGTGGTCAGGCCGTTGTGGCCGCCACCTATGATCAGGGCATCGTGTGGCATCGGCGACAGGTTAGCAGGCCGCGCCGACTAACCGCGCGCCGGCGCAGGCGCGTCGTCGACGCCGGCCTCCGCTGCAGGCACGGGATGCGCGGTTTCCGGCGCCGATACGGCGACCGGTTCAGTCGCCGTATCGGCGGACATCGCATCCGGCGCGAGAAATCCGCCGGATTGATGCTGCCAGAGTTTTTCGTAATGGCCGCGCAGGGCCAGCAATTCCTCGTGCGAGCCCTGTTCGACAATCCGCCCCGCATCGAGCACGATCAGGCGGTCCATGCGGGCGATGGTGGACAGGCGGTGCGCGATGGCGATGACGGTCTTGCCGTCCATGAGGCCGTGCAGCTGTTCCTGGATGGCGATCTCGACTTCGCTGTCGAGCGCCGAGGTGGCCTCGTCGAGCACCAGGATCGGCGCGTTCTTGAGCACCACCCGGGCGATGGCGATACGCTGGCGCTGGCCACCCGAAAGCTTGACCCCGCGCTCCCCCACGTGGGCCTCGTAGCCGGTGCGACCTTTCCAGTCCTGCAAGCCGGTGATGAACTCATGCGCCTGCGCGGTACGCGCAGCAGATTCCACCTCGGCGTCGGTCGCCGCCGGCCGGCCGTAGCGGATGTTCGCCGCGATCGAGCGGTGCAGAAGCGAGGTGTCCTGGGTCACCATGCCGATGGCGGCGCGCAGGCTTTCCTGCGTAACCGCCGCGATGTCCTGGCCGTCGATCAGGATACGCCCCTGTTCGGCTTCGTAAAAGCGCAGCAGCAGGTTCACCAGTGTCGACTTGCCGGCGCCGGAACGCCCCACCAGGCCGATGCGCTCGCCGGGCCTCACCGTGAAGCCGAGGCCGTCGAGCACCTTCGCCCCGTCCTCCCTGCCGTACGAGAACCCGACATTTTCGAAACGGATCTCGCCGCGCGCAACCGCCAGCGGGGCGGCACCGGGGCGATCCAGTCCGCCCTGCGGCACTGCGATGGTCTGCATGCCTTCCTGTACCACGCCGATGTTCTCGAAAATGCCCGACACCTCCCAGCTCACCCATCCGGCGGCGTTGGCGATCTGCCACGCCAGCGGAAGGGCGGTGGCCACCACGCCCGCCTCGATCTGCCCCTGCGCCCACAACCAAACACCGATGGCGGCGGTCCCAGCGAGCAGCACCGCGTTCATGGCCGACAGGCAGAACATGAATTGCGAAATCAGCTTCATGTGAGCGCCGACGGCGGCCTGGTGTTCATCGATGACTTCACGCACATAGGCATCCTCGTCGGAGAGGCGGGCAAACAGTTTCACCGTGAGGATGTTGGTGTAGCTGTCGACGATGCGCGCCATCACCAGCGAGCGCACCTCGGAACTGGCTTTCGAGAGATCGCGCATGCGCGGCACGAAATGGCGCAGGAACACCGTGTAGCCGGCGAACCAGACGAGCGTGGGCACGGCCAGGCGCCAGTCCACCAGGCTCATCAGGACCAGCGCGCTGACCCCATAGACGGCGATGTACCAGACTGCGCGGATCGCCGACATCACAGATTCGCGCAGCGCCATCGCCGTCTGCATCACCCGGTTGGCGATACGCCCGGCGAAATCGTTCTGGAAGAAAGGCAACCCCTGGCGGATCACGTGCCAATGGCTTTGCCAGCGGATCAAGCTGGTGGCGCCCGGGATGAGCGCGTTCTGGCGGATTGCCACGTCGACCAGGAGCACCAGCGGCCGCACCACCAGAACCGCCAGCGCCATCCCCGCGAGCATCGGCGCGTTCTGGGCGATGGCGGCCTTGCGGTCGGCAGCCTGCATGAGCGAGACCAGCGCGCCGATGAAAAGCGGGATCAGGGTATCGATCAGCGCCACCGCCATGCTGGTGACGAACATCGCGCCGTACCAGCGCCGTGTCTGGCTGGCGAAATGCCAATAGAAGGCGAGGAGGCCGGCAGGCGGCGCGCCCGGCCCGGGACTGGCGGTGCCGCGCACGCGCGACTGCAAATACCTGAACATTGCCCCAAGCCTAGCAGGAACTCAGGCGCCTTCATTGCGCCGCGGCGGCGCACCCGTCGGGCGATCAGCGCCGGCGCATGCCGTCGATCAGCAGTCCGGCCGCGAACCTGCCGTAATCGGCCCGCAGCCTGGCCGCGGCGCCGCGCCGGCCGAACAGCGCCTCGACGAGCGGACCGGCCGTCGCAAAGAACTCCGTCAGCGCCACGATTGAAAGATAGGCGAAGCGCGGCTCGACCTCGCGCAGTTCGCCATTGGCGACGCCCTCGCGGACCAGGGCTTCGAGTTCGGGATAGGCGCGCTCGACGAATGCGCGCACTCTCCGCGGGGCGTCGGCCGCCTCGGCGTTGAACACCTGCTCGACGACCAGTTCATGGAAATGCGGGTTCTCGGTGAACACGTCCAGCCATACCTGCAGATAGGCGGCAAGACGGTCCACCACCGGGCCGGCGGCAGGCAACGCGGCGCGCCGCGCCTGCAGTTCCCCGCTGACCGCGCGGATCACCTCGGCGAACAATGCCGACTTGTTGCCGAAGTAGTAGCGCACCAGCGCCGGATCCACCCCCGCCGCGCGCGCGATCTCGTCGCGCGTGACCTTTGCCGGCCTGGTCTTGTGCAGAAGGGTGCGCGTGGCGGCAATCAGGCGCGCGCGCGTGGCTTCGGCATCGGCCTTAGGCGGGCGCCCCTGGGCACGCTTGACCGTCGGCGGGAGTGCACTCGCGGTACGCCGGCGGCTGACTTCACTTGACTTGGAAACGCTCCGGCTCATCGGCAGTTCTTCGGGCAGAGCGGCAGGCTCGCCGGCACGGTGGGATCAGGGGACGATGTTAACCGCGCCGTAGTTGCGCCGCAACGAAGGTCGCGCGTTGACATTATTCCTTGCCTGGGGAATACTCCGCAGCCGTCGCCGGACGCTCTCCCGACCGCTCCGCAACTCCGGGAAACGCCATGAAACTCGTCCTCTACCGCACGCCCGCCGCCGCCGCCCTCTCGCCCGGCCTGCTCACCGACCGCGGCGTCATCGACATCGCCACCATCGTTCGCGCCGGCCACAACGCCCAGGCGACCATGCAGAACCTCATCGACGACTTCGAATCGCTGCGGCCCTCGCTTGAGAAGGCGGCCCGCGACAATCCCGCGCTCGCGCTCGAGACAGTGCGCCTGGGGCCACCCTTGCCGCGCCCGGGCAAGATCCTCGCCTGCATCGCCAACTACTGGGAGCATGCCCAGCGCGAGGCGCGCGCCCTCAACATGTTCATGAAAAATCCCGACGCCGTCATCGGCCCGGGGGATACCATCCGCCTGCCGGAATTCACCGAGCCCTGGGCCTTCATGCACGAGGCCGAACTCGCCATCGTCATCAAGGGCCCCGCGAAGATGGTCAAGCAGGTCGACTGGCGCCGCGCGGTGTTCGGTTACACCTGCATGATCGACGTCACCGCGCGCGGTGAAGGGCGACGCACCTGGCCTTCGAACCCGCCGATGAGCTGGCTGGGCAAGTCGTTCGACACCTTCGCGCCGCTCGGGCCCTGCATAGTCACCGCCGACGAGATTCCCGACCCGAACAACCTGCATGTGCAGTTCTGGAACGACGGGCAGCTGCGCCACAACTACAACACCGACGACATGGAGCACCCGGTTCCGGAAATCATCGAGTTCGCCAGCACGGTCATGACCCTGAACTCGGGCGATGTGCTCTCCTGCGGGACCAACCACGAGGGTCTCGGCTTCCTCCAGGACGGCGAGCAGGTGGAAATCCTCGTGCACGGCATCGGCCGCATGACCCTCGACGTGTCCGACCCGCTCAAGCGCTCCTGGGAGCGCGGCATCTACCAGGGGCAGGATTCCACCCATCATGACGCCGTGCGCCGCTACCGCCCGCAGACGGTGCTGCGCCCGACCACCAACTAGCCCGTCACTACCCGTTCGGGAGCCCCCATGTCGCTGCTTGGCGTCCAGTCCCTCGTGTACGGTGTCGACGACCTCGACGCCGCCGTCCGCTTTCATGACGACTTCGGCCTCGTCGCCGTCCGGCGCGACCCCGACGCGGTCGACTACGCCCTCGAGGATGGCAGCACGGTAGTGCTGCGCCGCAACGACGACCCCGCGCTGCCGGCACGCTTCACCACCGCGCCGGGGGTACGCGAGGTCATCTGGGGTGTCGACACACCCGCCGCGCTTAACGCGCTGCGCGCCAACCTGTCGGGCGACCGCAAGGTGGCAGTCGACGCCGACGGCACGCTGCATACCCGCGACGACAACGGTATTGCCATCGGCTTTCGCCTGTTTGCGCGCAAATCGCTCGAGGCCATCGCCTCGACCGAGAACGCGCCCGGCGACATCCGTCGCTGGAATACCCATCGACGCTGGGTCAAGCGCGCGGTGCCGCGCTGCATGAACCACGTGGTGTTCGGCGTGCCCGACGTCGACCGCGCGATGGCCTTCTACATCCACCGCCTGGGCTTCAAGCTTTCCGACGTTTCGCGCGGGCTGGGCGTGTTCATGCGCTGCGACGGGCGCAACGAGCATCACAGCGTGTTTTTCCTCAAGACCGGCATCATCGCCTGGCACCACGTCGCCTACGGCGTACAGAATGTCGACGAAGTCATGGTCGGGGCAGACCACATGCAGCGGCGGGGCTGGAAGAGCGACCTGGGCATCGGCCGGCACCGCATCGGTTCCTCGGTGTTCTATTACCTGACCAACCCGGCCGGCGGCATGTCGGAGTACTCGGCTGACACCGACTACCTCACCGACGACTGGCAGCCACGCCTGTGGGAGCCGCGCTTCGGCAACTGGCACTGGCTGGGCAAGGTGCCGGACGCCTTCATGAGCGAGCCGGACTGGGACGTCAGCATCATCGCGGACACCAACAAGTCATTCAGCGAACTCTCCGGCAATGCGCCACCGGTGAAGGCCATGAATGGCTGAACCGGACGTAGAAGCCTGCGCTTGCCGCGCGCCTGCCGCGCCCGCGGCCGATCCGGCCCGGTGGCGCGCGGACGCCACGACCGGTTTACCGTCGACCTCCACTGCCACGTGCTGTCGAAGCGTGCGCAGGGGCTTGCGCAGCCGCATTTCCGCATCGAGCGCGAACCGGCGCTGGCCTTCGCGACCGACCAGGACCGCGAGATCAACCGGCGCCAGATAGAGAATGGCACGTGCCGCATGACGGTGGCCGCGCAGCGCATCATCGACATGGATGCCACCGGCATCGACATGCAGGCCCTCTCGCCGGCCCCCCGCGCACCCTTGCTGCTGGCTCGACGCCGAACTCGGCCGCGATGCAAGCCGCATGGTCAACGATGACAGTCAATTCGCACGCCTGCGGCGAGAACTGGCCTCGCCGCGCCTGGCGCCGTTCTTCGCGGCGGCCGAGGAACAGGGCGTGCTGCTCTTCATGCATCCGCCGGGGTTCACCCGGGGTGGACGCCTGTAGCGCCACTACTTCAACAACGCGATCGGCAATCCGCTCAAATCGACCATCCCGGTTTCGCGCCTGATCTTCGAGGGCGTTTTCGAACGCTATCCGAAGCTGTGCATGTGCATGGCCCGCGGCGCCGGCCACGTGCTGCTGGGCGCCGACCATCCCTACGACATGGCCGAAGCCAACCCGGTCGATTTCATCCTCTCGGTGCCGGGCCTCTCCGACGCAGACCGCGCGCGCATCTGCGGCGGCAATGCCGCGCGCCTGCTCGGCGTCAAGCGCGAAATCGCCAGACCCCGCCAGCGGTGCGCCCCGATGTCACGGCCGGGGTATCACGCAAACGACTCGGCCAGCGTGGCGAAGCGCCTGGCCACGTCGGCCTGCATGTGGTTGCGCATGTAGTTGTCGCGCGCCTCGATCGCCCCCGGTGACTCGTCATGCGAGCGGCGGCCGGTTTCCATCGAGCCTTTCTGCACGAACAGGCAGCGCTCGAGACGCCGCGCCATCCAGTCAGGCAGCACCGCGGCCGCCTCGGGCGTGCGCTCGAGCAGCATGGCCAGCAACACCGCGTCTTCGATGGCCATGGTCGCCCCCATGGCCCAGAACGGCGTGCTGGCATGCGCCGCATCGCCCAGCACCACCACCCGCCCGCGATGCCAGGGCGCCGGCATCAACACCTCCTCTATGGGGGTGAAGACCACCTGCGCCGGGTCGTTCACCTGCGCCAGAAGCGCCGGAGCGAAACCACCGAAAGCGGCGAATTTCTCGCGGCACAGAGCCGGCAACCGTTCGCGCGGATAACGCGGGTTGCCCGGCTCCTTGGTGACGCCGCCGACGTAGACCGTGTCTCGGGCGACGGGAATGATGCCGAAGGATGTGCCCGGCCCCATCATCCAGGTGGTACGTTCCAGGCCCGCTGGGCGCGGCAGGATCACCCGCCAGTTGGCGTAACCCGTGAATACCGGTTCGATGGTCTCGAACGCCAGCGAACGCACCCGCGAGCGGATGCCATCTGCGCCGACCACCAGGTCGTACTCTCCCGCCGTCCCGTCGGTGAAGCGCACCCGCGCGGCGGGGCCGGTATCGTCGATCGCCTCCACCGTCACGCCCATGCGCACGCTGACCCCGGCACACGCCACCGCGGCAGCCAGGATGTCATGCAGGACCTTGCGCCGGATCGGTACCACCGCCGGGATCGCCGGTCCGGCGATGCGCGGATATGCAAGGGCCGCCAGCACGTTGCCGGCCGCGTCGCAGGCCAGCGAATAATCGTCCGCCAGGGGTTCGCCCTGCGCGACGATCGCCTCGACCACGCCGATGTCGAGAAAGGCCCGCAAGGCCGGGCCCTGCACATACAGGCCTGCACCGGCGATGTCAAAGGCGGGCTTGAGTTCGATCATGTCGCAGGCGATGCCGCGTCGCGCCAGGGCGCACGCCAGGGTCTGCCCGGCAATACCGCTGCCGACGATCAATATGCGCATGGACTACTCCGGCAGTTTCAGGCCGGGCAGCAATGCGCCCTTGGCCCGGAAGTCAGCCTCGATGCGCGCCGAGAAGCCGGCACGGTCAACATGGTTCGACAACTGGAACTGCTTGACCGCGAGGTCGCGATAGGCCGGATCTGCGGCCGCGTCCCTGCAGGCGGAGGCAAGTCTTGCGACGATCGGCGCCGGCGTTTCGGCGCGAATGAAAATACCGCCGTAGCCCGAAGGCAGCACCGGGAAGCCGGCCTCGGCGAGCGTGGGCACGTTCGGATGAGCCGCAAAGCGCTCGTCGGCGTACACCGCCAGCGGCCGCAGCTTGCCCATGTTGACTCCCGTGGTGGTGACGATGCCAAGGTCGATATCCCCGGATACCAGCGAAGGCATGGCCTGGATCTCCCCAGTGAAGGGCACGTCGGTCAACTGCACGCCGGCCTTCTGCCACAACTCGGCGCCCGCCAGGTGCGGCGAACTGCCGATGCCCGGCGTCGCGTAGCGCAGCTTGCCGGGATTCGCGCGCGCGAACGCCAGCAGCGCCTGCAGGTCCTGGAATGGCGACTTCGGCCCGACAGCAACGAAGAACAGGCTCTCGTACACCTGGCACAAGGGAATGAACTGTTCGCGCGTGTAGGACAGGTTCTTCATCCGGTGCGGCTGGATGGTGATCGGCGTCACTGGCGTGTAGATCATGGTGTGCCCGTCGGCGGGCGCCTGCCCCACCGCGGCCATGCCGATGGTGAGGCCGCCGCCGGGGCGGTTGACCACCACCACCTGCTGGCCGAGGCGGGCGCCCAGCGCTTGGGCAAAGCCGCGTCCCATGATGTCGACGATCCCGCCGGGCGGGAACGGCATGACCATCTGCAGGGAACGCGCGGGAAACTCCTGGGCTGCGGCGGTCATTGCGGTAATTGCGGCCATTGCCCCACACACCGTGATCGCCAGTGCGCGCAGGTGGCGCCCAAAGCCATGCGATTGCTTCATGTCTCCACTCCTTGTTCGCACGGCGGCGCGACATGGCTGGCGCGATTCCGTGACGTCGTTTTGCAAACCCGATTCCGCCTCAGTCGCGCCGCCCCCGCCGCCTTGATGACACGGTTCCATTCGTCGACATCCTCGCGCCCGCGCGCGGTGAGCGCGTCCGGCGTACTCGACGCGGCCCGAAGACCGAGCGCAAGGAATCTTTCGCGCCCCTCCTGCTGGGCCGGGAGGCGGGCGACTTCCGCGTTGAGCTGCGCGATGTTCGCAGGCGCCATGAAGGCCGGCGCATACAACCCGAACCAGCCGATCACCTCGAAATCCTCCTGCCCCTGCTCGGCCATGGTGGGTACCGCCGGCAAACTTTGCCGGCGCTTGCGTCCCGCCTGCCCGAGGGCGCGCAGCTTGCCGGTGGCAATATGCGCGCGGAAGGGCATGATGTCGGCCGCCGCCACATCAAGAATCCCGCGCCAGCAGGGCTTGCAGTGCCGGCGCGCTGCCGCGAAACGGCACATAGGTCGTCTCCGCGCCGGTGAGGATGCTGAACAGTTCGCCGGTGAGCTGCCCGACGATCGCACCGGACCCGTAGCTGATCTTGCGCGGGTTGGCGCGCGCATACGCAAGCGGTTCGGCGATGGTCGTCGCCGGACGCCGCGGGTTGGCCACAAACCACACCGTCTGGGTGCTGATCAGCGAAACCGGGGCAACGTCCTTTTCCGGGTCGTAAGGTACACGCGCGAACAGCGGCGGATTGACCGTCATCGCCACGTCGAGCGTCAAGAGCAGGGTGTGGCCGTCGGCGGGCGCCTTGGCCACCGCCTCGACGCCGATGAACAGATTGCCGCCCGGACGATTGTCAACCAGCATCGGTTGCCCGAGCGTTTCGCCGAGGCGCTGCGCAAGCAGGCGTATGGCGCAGTCGGTGCGGCCGCCCGGCGGAAACGGCACCACCAGGCGAACAGGAGAGGCAGGAGAGGCCTGCGCATGGGCCGCCGGCGAGATCAGGCCGACCATGGCCGCGCAGCCGATCCACAACGGCACCAGCAGCGGGCACGGGCGCAACCGGCGGACCTGCAGCCGCATGGCGACGACGAAGGCAGTCAAGGGTGTCCTTCCATGCCCGGGAGTGGTGATGCCAGGGGCCATAAAGTATTCTCCACACCGGGAATTTAGTCAATGCCGTGCGATGTGGGCATACTTGCCGCGTCCAGGCGGCTGCGGCCGGCGCCACGCAGCGCAATCCACGGGAGACTCCATCATGATCGACACAAGACGGCGCGCCGCGATGGCTTTCCTGCTGGCGGGCGGCCTGTGCCCGGCCAAGGCCGCTTGTGCGGCTTCGAAAGAGGAAATCGACGCCAGAGTGCAGGAGGTGACCGACAGCTTCTACAAGCAGACCGCTGCGGGCAAGTCCCTGGCGCAAAAGGCGGCCGGCATGCTGGTGTTTCCGGAGGTCATCAAGGCCGGCATGGGGGTGGGCGGCGAATACGGCGAGGGCGCGCTGGTCATCAAGGGCAGGCCCGCCGCCTACTACAGTACGGCCTCCGCCTCGATCGGTTTCCAGGTGGGCGCCCAGGTGAAGTCGCAGATCATCCTGTTCATGAATCCCAAGGCACTGGCGGAATTCCGCAAGAGCCAGGGCTGGAAGGCCGGCGTGGATGGCAGTGTGGCGCTCGCAACGCTCGGCGCGGGCGGCGAGATCAGCACCGAAACCTTGAAAGAACCCATCATCGGCTTCATGTTCTCCAACAAGTGGCTCATGTACAACCTCACCTTCGAAGGCTCGAAAATCACCCGGCTGGGACGCTGAGCGCGCCAACAGGCGGCACCACGCGCAGGCTGCTGGCGGGCTGGGAGCGGCGTGGCGATACCGTCGGGCCTTACGGTTGGACGCTACAATGTCGTCCCTGCAAAGGACAAACGCACCATGGATTCCGTCGATCTCAACGTACTCAAATCCGCCCTGGCCTGGCGCCGCGCCGGCCAGACCGTCAACCTGGTCACCGTGATCGAAACCTGGGGCAGCGCGCCGCGCCCGCCCGGCGCCCTGCTGGCGATCCGCGGTGACGGCCAGATCGTCGGCTCGGTATCCGGCGGCTGCGTCGAGGACGACCTGATCGAGCGCTGCCGCAACGCGCCGCTGCTCAACGCCAAACCCGAGGTGGTGAGCTACGGCGTTACCACCGAGGAAGCCGCGCGCTTCGGCCTGCCTTGCGGCGGCGCCCTGAAGCTGGTTCAGGAGCCCATTACCGACACCGGATGGGTTGAGGACATCCTCGCGCGCGCCGAAAAGCACGAACTGGCGATGCGCACGGTCGACCTCTCGACCGGCAGGGTGTCCGTATCCGGCGCATCGCGCGCCGACAAGACCGCCTTCGACGGCACCGTCCTCAAGGTGATTTACGGACCGCTGTGGCGCATGCTCATCATCGGCGCCGGGCAGCTCTCGCGCTACCTGGCCGAGATGGCGCAGGCGCTCGACTACCAGGTCATCGTCTGCGACCCGCGTGAGGAATATCGCGCCGACTGGAACGTGCCCAACGCCGAACTGGTCACCGGCATGCCCGACGACGTGGTGGTGCAACTGAACCTCGACGCCCACAGCGCCGTGGTGGCCGTCACGCATGACCCCAAGCTCGACGACATGGCGCTGATGGAAGCGCTCAAGTCGCCGGCCTTCTACGTGGGCGCGCTCGGTTCGCGGGTGAACACCGCCAAGCGCAAGGAGCGCCTCAAGGAGTTCGACCTGTCGGAGGCGGAGATCGATCGCCTGCACGGCCCGATCGGTCTGCGCATCGGCAGCCGCACCCCGCCGGAGATCGCCATTTCCATCCTGGCCGAGGTCACGGCGGTGAAAAACCGCTTCCCGCTCGAGAAGGTGTCCGACAAGGCCACCGGTAACTTCGAGGCCTGCGCCACCTGAAAATGGGGTCAGACCCCATTTCCGCGGTTGTTGCTGAAAATGGGGTCTGACCCCATTTTTCCTTCCGGCATCCTGTTGGCGGCCGGGGCCTCCCGGCGCTTCGGCGGCAACAAGCTCGCGCACCTGCTCGACGGCGAACCCATCGCCCTGCGTGCCGCGCGCGCCTTGATCGCGGCGCTGCCGGGGGCCGTCGCGGTCACCCGGCCCGCCAGCCCGCTCAGGGGCCCACTGGAGACTCTGGGCTTTCGGGTCATCGAATGCGCCCGCGCCGACGAAGGCATGGGCGCAAGCCTCGCCGCCGGCGTGGCCGCGACCCGCGACGCCGCCGGCTGGGTAGTGGCGCTGGCCGACATGCCGTTCATCCGTAGCGCGACCCATGAAAAGATCGCCCGCGCCGTCGCCGCGGGCGCAGACCTGGTCGCCGCCGGCCATCGCGGCGAACGCGGCCATCCGGTCGGCATCGGCCGGCGCTTCCGCGACGACCTGCTCGCGCTCGAGGGCGACGCCGGTGCGCGCCATATCATGCGCGCCAACCCGCGCCTGATGCGCCTGATCGAATGCGACGATGCGGGCGTGCTGCGCGACATCGACACGCCCGCAGACCTGCCGCCACCGCCCGGCCCGCCCGGGACGACCCCGTCATGACCATACCCGCCCCCTTGCGTTACCGCATCACCCCGATCCGCCCGGAGGCGCATTTGTTCGAGGTCACGCTCACCATCGCGAAGCCCGCGCCCGCCGGCCAGCGGGTCGCGCTGCCGGCGTGGATTCCGGGCAGCTACATGATCCGCGAATTCTCGCGCAACATCGTCGCCATCGAGGCCAGCTGCCGCGGCAGGGCGGTGGCGCTGACCAAGCTGGACAAGCACACCTGGGCGGCGGCGCGCTGCACAGGCCCCCTCCTGATCCGTTGCGAGATCTGCGGCTGGGATCTTTCGGTGCGTGCGGCGCACCTCGACCAGACCCACGGTTTCTTCAACGGCACCTCGGTGTTCCTGCGCGTCCCGGAACTGGAGGACGCGCCGCACGAGGTGGAGATCCTGCGGCCGCGGGGCCCCGGCTACGCGGGCTGGAAGGTCGCCACGACGCTGCCGCGCGCCCCCGGCACGCACCTGCACGCCTTCGGCCTGTACCGCGCCGCCAGCTATGACGAACTGATCGACCACCCGGTCGAGATGGGCCGCTTCACGCTGCTCAAGTTCAGCGCCTGTGGCGTCCCGCACGAGATGGCGATCACCGGCAAACATGACTGCGACACGCGTCGCCTGGCGGCCGACCTGCAGAAGATCTGCGAGACGCAAATCCGCTTTTTCCACGGCCGCAACGCCGGTGCGAAGCAGGTGCCGTTTGGGCGCTACCTGTTCCAGACCATGGCGGTAGGCGAAGGCTACGGGGGGCTGGAGCACCGCGCATCCACCGCGCTGATCTGCAACCGCAGGGACCTGCCGCATGCCGGCATGGAAGGGGTGCCGGAGGGCTACCGCACATTCCTCGGGCTGTGCAGCCACGAATATTTCCACACCTGGAACGTCAAGCGCATCAAGCCGGCCGCCTTCGCCCCCTATGACCTGTCGCAGGAGAACTACACCCGCCTGCTATGGGCCTTCGAAGGCTTCACCTCCTACTACGACGACCTCATGCTGGTGCGCGCCAGGGTGATCGACGAGACCGCCTACCTGGGACTTCTGGCCAAAACCATCCAGGGCGTCTTGCGCGGCAGCGGCCGCCTCAAGCAATCGGTCGCCGAATCCAGCTTCGACGCCTGGACCAAGTATTACCGACAGGACGAAAACGCGCCCAACGCGATCGTCAGTTATTACACCAAGGGTGCGCTGGTGGCGCTGTGCCTCGACCTGCTGCTGCGCAGCCGCAGCGGTGGCGGCCTGTCGCTCGATGACGTGATGCGCCACCTGTGGCGCCAGTA
This sequence comes from Burkholderiales bacterium, assembly GCA_947456845.1. GTDB lineage: Bacteria > Pseudomonadota > Gammaproteobacteria > Burkholderiales > JAEUOS01 > JAEUOS01. The sequence goes on from CANGUJ010000015.1 coordinate 21,428, forward strand.
CGGGGCGCACTTCGACACGCGCGGCGCGGGGGTGCCGGAGGACGGGCTGTTCAACGCCGCCGTCGCGGTCGCGCCGGGCATGAAGCGCGTGCTGAAGCGCTTTTTTGACACGGCCGTGCACGGCACGGCGGACCTGCCACTGAAGGCGCTGCTGGGCTCGGCCGGGCTTGAACTGGCCGTCGAGCGCGGCGGCACGCCGGCGTTGGGCGCGAGAACCGCGGCCGCGGGCGAGGGCGTGAGGCTCACCCATGTGCTCGATGGTGGCGGCGCCCAGGCGGCAGGCTTGTCGGCAGGCGACGTCGTGATCGCGGTCGACGGCCTCAAGGTGACCGGCGCCAGCCTCGACGCGCTGCTGGCGCGCCGCAAGGCGGGCGCCACTGTCCTTGTGCATGCGTTCCGGCGCGACGAACTCTTCGAGCGCACCGTCAGGCTGGACCATGCCGAGCTGACGGCAGAAATCCGGCCCGCCAAGGATGCACCGGCCGCAGCCGTGCAGTTGCGGCACAGGTGGATTCAGACTTGAGCGCCGCGTTGAGCGCCGCGGCCGCGCCGGGCGCCGCAGCAACGGCGCCAGCCGGCTAGCCGAACATGCGACGCAGGGCTTCGCCCGGGCTGGGAGCGCGCATGAAGGCCTCGCCCACCAGGAAGGCATGGACGCCCCTGTCGCGCATCAGGGCGACATCGTCCCGCGCGAGGATGCCGGATTCGGTGATCACCAGCTTGCCGGCCGGAATGCGCGGCAGCAGGTCCAGCGTGGTCGACAGCCTGGTTTCGAAAGTGCGCAGGTTGCGGTTGTTGATGCCCAGCAATGGCGTACGCATGTCGAGGGCGACGGCAAGCTCGTCGGCATCGTGCACTTCCACCAGCACGGACATGCCCAGCGCCAGCGCCACGCCCTCCAGATGCGCGAGTTGCGCCGGCCGCAGGGCGGCCACGATCAGCAGGATGCAGTCGGCCCCGGCAGCGCGCGCCTCGTAGACCTGGTATTCGTCGACCATGAAGTCCTTGCGCAGGCACGGCAAGTCGCAGGCGGCGCGCGCTTCGCGCAGGTAGTCAAGCGAACCGCGGAAATACTCCACGTCGGTAA